>NZ_JBEYEW010000010.1:0-251308 GCF_040634095.1 Streptomyces sp. NPDC007205 | reverse complement strand
TTCCCTTTCCGGCGGTTCCGACTCTATCAGATCCTTTCGGCGTCTGACTCCCAGTCAGGGGGGTTTGTCTTCCCGGCCGCTGGGCCGTTCCGACGAGTGAGACTTTAGCGGATTCCGCGCTCCCGAGCTAATCGGGGGCTGCGTTCTTTCGAACGCGGATTCCTCATTTCGCAAATACGCACGCCAAAGCAGTCGGCGCCGAGGCGTCGAAGAGTGGCTGGTACTTGCGGAATGGCTGTCCGGGGACCGACCGGAGTCGGCGCTCACGTCGGACAACCCGGAGAACAGTACGTATGAGCGTGGGGCGTGTCAACTCCTGTCCTGGGAGCCCCCGGGAGGCGTACGCTGGCCGACATGACCACGCGTACGTGTACCCAGCTTTGGTGGGCCGCCTGACGGCGGCCGTACTCACGTATGCATCCAACGGCCGCCGCTTCGGCGGCCGTTCTTGTTTCCCCCACCAGGACTCCGGGGGCCGGCCGCGGGAGCGGCGGCTTCGACCAGGAGGTGGAGTGGAGATGACGCGGGTCTTCAGCGGGATTCAGCCGACCGGGCACCTGACGCTGGGCAACTACCTGGGAGCCATGCGGCGCTGGGTCGAGACGGACCAGCACCGGGCCGACTCGGTGTTCTGCGTCGTGGATCTGCACGCGCTGACCGTGGACCAGGATCCGGCGCGGTTGCTCAGGCTCAGTCGGCAGACGGCGACACTGATGCTGGCGGCCGGGCTCGATCCCGAGGTGTGCACGGTGTTCCTGCAGAGCCATGTCGACGAGCACACGAGGCTGTCGTACCTGCTGGAGTGCGTGGCGACCGACGGTGAGATGCGGCGGATGATCCAGTACAAGGAGAAGACCGCGCGCGTGCGAGAGCGCGGCGGGACTGTGCGGCTGTCGCTGCTGACGTATCCGGTGCTGATGGCGGCGGACATCCTGGGGTACGGCGCGGACGAGGTGCCCATCGGGGACGACCAGGTGCAGCATGTCGAGCTCGCGCGGGATCTGGCGGTGCGGTTCAACCAGCGGTACGGGCGCACGTTCGTGGTGCCGGAGGCGACGCGTCCGGGAGTCGCGGCGCGGGTGATGAATCTGCAGAAGCCCACGTCGAAGATGGGGAAGTCGGACGACTCGGGTCTTGGGGTCGTCTATCTGCTCGACGAGCCGGACGCGGTGCGGAAGAAGGTCATGCGGGCCGTCACCGACAGCGGGCGGGGCGTGGAGTACGACCGGGAGGGGCGGCCGGGACTCGCGAATCTGCTGGAGATTCTCGCTGCGTGCACGGGCGGGAACCCTGAGTCACTGGCAGGCGTTTACGACTCGTACGGCGCTTTGAAGAAGGACACCGCGGAGGCCGTGGTGGAGGTCCTCGGGCCCGTGCAGGCCAGGCACAGGGAGCTGTGTGCGGATCCTGCCCATGTGGAGGGGGTGCTGCGGGATGGTGCGGAGAAGGCGAGGGCGATGGCCCGGCCGACCGTCGATGCGGCTTACCGGGCGGTCGGGTTGTTGCCACCGGTGTCCGAGACGGCGTTGAGCACGGCCGGCCGTTAGGACGGTCAGGGCCTGCCTGTCCGGACTCGGGCGTGCGGGGGCAGCCGGCGGTGCGCCGTCGCCCCCGGCGCCGGGTCAGTCCTTCTTGCCGGAGGCGAGTTCGCGGCTGCGGTCGCGGGCGGCTTCGAGGGCGGCGATGAGGGCGGCCCGTACGCCGTGGTTCTCCAGTTCGCGGATGGCGTTGATCGTCGTGCCGGCCGGGGAGGTGACGTTCTCGCGGAGCTTGACGGGGTGTTCGCCGCTGTCGCGGAGCATCACGGCGGCGCCGATGGCGGACTGGACGATGAGGTCGTGGGCCTTGTCGCGGGGCAGGCCGAGCAGGATGCCGGCGTCGGTCATGGCCTCGACCAGATAGAAGAAGTACGCGGGGCCGGAGCCGGACAGGGCGGTGCAGGCGTCCTGCTGGCTCTCGGGGACGCGGAGGGTCTTGCCGACGCCGCCGAAGATCTCCTCGGCGTGGGCGAGGTGCTGTTCGGTGGCGTGGCTGCCGGCGGAGATGACCGACATGGCCTCGTCGACGAGAGCCGGAGTGTTGGTCATGACACGGACGACCGGGGTGCCTGCGGCCAGGCGCTCCTCGAAAAAGGAGGTGGGGATTCCGGCGGCGCCGCTGATGATGAGGCGGTCGGCGGGGACGTGCGGGGCCAGTTCGTCCAGGAGGGTGCCCATGTCCTGCGGCTTGACCGTGAGGATGAGGGTGTCGGCGGTCTTGGCGGCCTCGGTGTTGCTGACCGGGGTGACTCCGTAGCGGGCGCGGAGTTCTTCGGCGCGTTCGGGGCGGCGGGCGGTGACCAGGAGGTCGGCGGGGGCCCAGCCGGCCCGGATCATTCCGCTGAGCAGGGCTTCGCCGATCTTGCCGGTGCCGAGGACTGCGACTTTCTGGCTCATGGGGTTCAGTCTGGCACCGGTGAGGAGGGGTGCGGACCGGTTGTCCGGTGGGCGGACGAAGGCCGAGGAGCGGCTGTTTCGGGCTCACGCGGTCCGGCGTCGCAAGGTCGCCGCGCCCAGCCCCAGCACCAGCACCGCGCAGCCCGCCACGATCAGGACGTCCCTCACGAAGGTGCCCGTCATGTCGGTGTGGTGCAGGACCTGGTTCATGCCGTCGACGGCGTACGACATCGGCAGGACGTCGGAGAGGGCGGTGAGCGCGGGGTGCATGTCGGACCGGGGAGTGAACAGGCCGCAGAGGAGGAGCTGGGGAAAGATCACCGCGGGCATGAACTGGACCGCCTGGAACTCCGAGGCCGCGAAGGCCGAGACGAAGAGACCGAGGGCCGTGCCGAGCAGGGCGTCGAGGAGGGCGACGAGGAGGAGCAGCCAGGGTGAGCCGGTGACGTCGAGGCCGAGCAGCCACACGGCGAGTCCGGTGGCGAGGGCGGACTGGACGATGGCGAGGGCGCCGAAGGCGAGGGCGTAGCCGGCGATGAGGTCGGCCTTGCCGAGGGGCATGGCGAGGAGGCGTTCGAGGGTGCCGGAGGTGCGTTCGCGCAGGGTGGCGATGGAGGTGACCAGGAACATGGTGATCAGCGGGAAGATGCCGAGCAGGGAGGCGCCGATGTTGTCGAAGGTGCGGGGGCTGGCGTCGAAGACGTAGCGCAGCAGGATCAGCATCAGGCACGGGACGAGAAGCATCAGCGCGATGGTGCGCGGGTCGTGCCGGAGCTGGCGCAGGACCCGGGCGGCGGTGGCAGCGGTGCGTGAGGTGCTGAGCGCGCTGGTGGGAGCGGCGGGGGTGGTCGTACTCATCGGGTCGTCTCCTGGGTGCGGGGCGTCTGCCGGGTGCGGTGTGCGGTGGTGGCTTCGTCGACGAGGCGGAGGAATGCGGCCTCGACGGTGGCGGTGCCGGTGCGGGTTCGCAGGGCGTCGGGGGTGTCGTCGGCGAGGATCTCGCCCTCGCGCATGAGGAGGAGGCGGTGGCAGCGTTCGGCCTCGTCCATGACGTGGGAGGAGACGAGGAGGGTGGCGCCGCGGGTGGCGGCGATGTCGTGGAAGAGGGTCCACAGGTCGCGGCGCAGGACGGGGTCGAGGCCGACGGTGGGTTCGTCCAGGACGAGGAGTTCGGGGGTGCCGAGCAGGGCCACGGCCAGGGAGACCCGGCCTCGCTGTCCGCCGGAGAGGTTGCCGGCGAGGGCGTCGGCGTGGCTGGTGAGGTCGACGTCGGCGAGGACGCGATCGACTTCGTGGCGGCGTTCGGCGGCCGTGCGGCGGGGGTCGAGGATCGCGGCGAAGTACTCCAGGTTCTGGCGGACGGTCAGGTCGTCGTAGACGGAGGGTGCTTGGGTGACATAGCCGATGCGGCTGCGCAGGGTGGGGTGGCCGGCCGGGTGGCCGAGGACGTTCAGGGTGCCGGTGACCTTGGCCTGGGTGCCGACGATGGAGCGCATGAGGGTGGATTTGCCGCAACCGGAGGGGCCGAGGAGGCCGGTGATCTGGCCGCGGGGCACGGTGAAGCGGAGGTGGTGCAGGACGGTGCGTGGGCCGCGGACGACGGTGACGTCGTCGGCCTGGACGGCATAATTCATCATGCGATGAATAATTGGCCCGGCGCGCCCTGGCGTCAAGGGCGGCGGCCGGAAAAGCACGGGTGGTGGCAGGCGGAAGCGGCGGCCGGGGTGGCGGCTGGGATGCCGTACCCGCCCGACCGCCGCTGTCCTGTGCGTGCGGCAGCCCTGGGTCAGGGTTGGGTGGCGACGAGGAGGAGCACGTCGGAGTCTCCGCGCAGGGCGTGACGCGGCAGCCGGAGCTGGCCACGGAGATCATGAGCCGGTACTACTGACCGGGCCGGACCGGGCCGGACCGGACCGTCCGCGGTCGGCCGGCGGAGGCGTCAGCGGCGGCGCTTCTTCCTCGACGGGTTGCCGGTACGCCGGGAGGTGCGGCGCTCGTACTCCTCGCGGGCCTTGTCGTACTCCTCGCGGTGCAGCTTCTCGCCGGGCGCCTCGGTGAGGGAGCGGAAGAAGTAGGCGAGGAGGGAGCCGACGAAGCCGATGGCGAGCAGGCCGCGCAGGGACGCCTGGCGCTGCGGGTCGTGCCGCGTGCCAAAGCCCTCCCAGGTGTTGCGGAAGGCGAGCGCGCTGCAGATCGCGAACATGGCGATGATCAGCACGGTCACGAAGGAGCCGGTGTCGGCGATCCGGATGCCCTCGTAGGCGAAGCGGAGGACCAGGCAGGAGACGGCGGCCGTGGCGAGCGAGCCGACGGCGACGCCGGCGCGGCGGGCCCCGTAGCCGTTGCCGTGGTTCACCCAGGTGGTGCCGAAGAAGCGGAGGGGCTCGGGCCGCGGGCCGCCACTCGGGGCCGCGCCCTCCGTCGAGCCCGCCGGGGTGTCCGGGGTGCCGGTTTCGTCGCTCACGGAACGATTATGGCGCCGGACGGGGGCGGGCTCCCGGTGGGGTCAGCCGCAGCACGGGGCGGTGTTCGACGTCCCGTACGGGCCGCTCACCGTCTCCCCGGCGTCCGGCAGAAGACACGGACGCCCGGGGCGACGGAGTAGTAGCGGTGACCCGTAGTGGTGGCCGCCGGGGCCGGTGAGCCCGTCAGGCGCAGCGCGACGCGACGTAGCCGTCGCTGCCGGTCTGGACGTAGGCGTCGGACACGTACTCGCCGTTGTCGATGTTGTCCCAGATGTTCGTCGTCCCGTACGGGCCGCTCACCTTGGTCCCCGGTGTCTGGCAGAAGATCGGGACACGAGTCCCTTCGGGCAGGACACGCACGATGCCGTAGCTGGTGCCGGGGCCGTTGCGGACGTTCACGCGCACGCCCGGAGCGACCGCGTACGTACGGATGGTCGCCTCGGCCGTCATGGCCTCCGGCTCAGTGCCGGTCTCGGCCTCTTCGGCACGGTCAACAGACATGCGAAACCTTCCCCCTTGAATTCCTGTGTGTGACTCGCGCGCGCAGGCTAGCAAGCCGCCTCTGTCTCGCACGAGTCATCGACTAGGCTCCGTGCGTCGCGCGCGCGGTCGAACAGCACGGGGGTGGTCGCATGACGCCACACAGGAACACGGGAGCGGGCGCGGAAGCGGAACTTCCCGAGTACGCCGGTCACTACCGCCTGGAGTCACGCCTGGGGTCGGGTGGCATGGGAGTGGTCCACCTGGCTCGCAGTACCTCGGGGATGAAGCTCGCGGTGAAGGTCGTACATGCCGAGTTCGCCAGGAATCCCGAGTTCAGAGGCCGTTTCCGGCAGGAGGTGGCCGCCGCTCGCAAAGTGAGCGGGGCCTTCACCGCGCCTGTCGTCGACGCCGATCCGGATGCCGGACGGCCCTGGATGGCCACGCTGTTCATTCCCGGTCCGACCCTTTCCGACGAGGTGAAGCGGAACGGGTCGATGGCGCCGGACCAGCTGCGCCGGCTGATGGCGGGGCTCGCCGAGGCGCTGCGCGACATTCACCGGGTCGGGGTCGTGCACCGGGACCTGAAGCCGAGCAATGTCCTGCTCGCCGACGACGGACCGAAGGTCATCGACTTCGGTATTTCCCGGCCGAAGGACAGCGAACTGCGCACGGAGACCGGCAAGTTGATCGGCACGCCGCCCTTCATGGCGCCCGAGCAGTTCCGCCGGCCGCGGGAAGTGGGGCCCGCCGCCGACATCTTCGCGCTCGGGTCCGTGATGGTGCACGCGGCGACCGGGCGCGGGCCCTTCGACTCCGACAGTCCGTATGTCGTGGCGTACCAGGTCGTGCATGACGAGCCGGACCTCACCGGGGTACCGGAAAGCATCGCTTCGCTGGTGCGGCGGTGCCTCGCCAAGGAGCCGGAGGACCGGCCGACTCCCGATGAACTCATGCGGGAGCTGCGGTCGGTGGCGGCCTCGTACGACACGCAGGCGTTCATACCGGCGCAGCGGTCGGGCGGCGGACCGGCGCCGAAGCCCCGTGCCGCGCAGCCGGAGCCATCGGGCAGGAGGCGCCTCGGAAAGAAGGTGGCCACGGGCGCCGGGGCGCTCGGTCTCATCGTGGCCGCCGCGCTTGTCTCCGTGCACCTGGCGGGAGGCGATGACCCCGCTCCGGCCCGCCCGCAACCGTCCACCAAGGCTGCGGTGTTCAGCTCCTGGAAGGCCGAGCCGGTGCCCGGAGGGGCGGGGATGCCTCAGTGTTCGTACCGGAGCGGTACGTTGTGGTGCGCGCAGCCCGGCGCGGTTTTCGCTCTCTCCCCCGCCGACGGACGACCGCTGTGGCGCCACTCGATCGCCGCCGGGCCCATCAGCGGGCCGCCGGTTCTCTCGGGCCCTGTCGTGCAGCTCTGCACGAACGGCAGCTCGCTGCTGACGGGCTTCGACCTGCGCTCGGGCAACGAGGCGGGGAAGCGGCCGCTGCCCCACGGCACAACGGTCCGGTACGCCGGCGACACGACGTTGCTCATCCGCGCCGACGGAACGATCACCGGCGTGGACAGCCGTTCGGGCCACACGAAGTGGACCCGGCGGCTCCCTGGCTACGGCACACCCTCCGTTGCCTCGTTCGCCGGGGACCCGCTGGCATACGCGACGTCCACGTCCGAGGAAGGGACGCGCACACACGTCACCGCGGTGGATCCGGATACCGGGGCCGTGCGCTGGGAGGCCTCGCTGCACGGGGCGCTCAAGCCCGTCGGCAGCCGGGGCGGGTCCCTGGCCTTCCTGTCCTTCGACAAGGCCTCCGGGGCGACGAACGCCGTGCTCCGCTACGCGCCTGCCTCGAAGACGTCGCGCTGGGTGGCGCTGCCGGTCCCGCGCTTCAGCTCCCAGGCCACCGCGCACGGCGACATGGTCTACCTGCTGTCGGCGGGCGGCTCGCTGGAAGCCTTCGACCTGGCCGCCGGTAAGCGGCTGTGGCAGGTCGAGACGTCCGTCAGCCGCGGCTCGGCGCCGGTCGGCGACGGTGAGCACGTCTACTTCACCGCCGCCGACGGACGTCTGCTGGCATTCGGCGCGCACGATGGACGCCTCACGGGGCAGACCCGGCCGCGACTCGGCGACCGCCCGGACGAGGTGACCGCCGATATACCGGCACCTCTGCTCGCCGACGGCCACGTCTACGCCGCCGCCCCCGACGGAACCGTCTTCGCCATGACCACGCGCGATCCGTCCCGTTGGTGACGTACGAAGGGGCCGCCCCCGGTGGAGGCGGCCCCTGAGGTCGTACGGCTGCTCAGCCCAGCTTCGTCACGTCGCGCACCGCGCCCTTGTCGGCGCTGGTGGCCATCGCCGCGTAGGCGCGGAGGGCGGCGGAGACCTTGCGGTCGCGGTTCTTGGGGGCGTAGACGCCGTTCAGGGCCTGCTCGCGGCGGGACAGTTCCGCCTCGTCCACCAGCAGCTCGATCGTGCGGTTCGGGATGTCGATGCGGATGCGGTCGCCGTCCTGGACCAGGGCGATGGTGCCGCCGGAGGCCGCCTCCGGGGAGGCATGGCCGATGGAGAGGCCGGAGGTGCCGCCGGAGAAGCGGCCGTCGGTGATCAGCGCGCAGCTCTTGCCGAGGCCGCGGCCCTTCAGGTACGAGGTCGGGTAGAGCATCTCCTGCATGCCGGGGCCGCCCCTGGGGCCCTCGTAGCGGATGACGACGACGTCGCCGTCCTTGACCTCCTGGGTGAGGATCCGCTGGACGGCCTCCTCCTGGGACTCGCAGACCACGGCCGGGCCCTCGAAGGTCCAGATCGACTCGTCGACGCCGGCCGTCTTCACCACGCAGCCGTCGACGGCGAGATTGCCCTTCAGGACGGCGAGGCCGCCGTCCTTGGAGTAGGCGTGCTCGGCGCTGCGGATGCAGCCGCCCTCGGCGTCCTCGTCCAGGGCCTCCCAGCGCTCGGACTGGGAGAAGGCCTCGGCGGAGCGGACGCAGCCGGGAGCGGCGTGCCACAGTTCGACCGCCTCGGGGGACGGGGAGCCGCCGCGGACGTCCCAGGTCTTCAGCCAGTCGGCCAGGGACGGGCTGTGGACGGCGTGGACGTCCTCGTTGAGCAGGCCCGCGCGGTGCAGTTCGCCGAGCAGGGCGGGGATGCCGCCGGCGCGGTGCACGTCCTCCATGTAGTACGTGCGGTTCTTCGCCACGTTCGGGGCGACCTTCGCCAGGCACGGGACGCGGCGCGAGACGGCGTCGATCTGCTCCAGGCCGAAGGGGACGCCCGCCTCCTGGGCGGCGGCCAGCAGGTGCAGGATCGTGTTGGTGGAGCCGCCCATCGCGATGTCCAGGGCCATGGCGTTCTCGAAGGCCTGGAAGGTGGCGATGTTGAGCGGCAGGACCGACTCGTCGTCCTGCTCGTAGTAGCGCCGGGTGAGGTCCATGACCGTGCGGGCCGCGTCGACGTAGAGCTGCTTGCGCGCGGTGTGGGTGGCGAGGACCGAGCCGTTGCCGGGCAGGGACAGGCCGATCGCCTCGGTCAGGCAGTTCATCGAGTTGGCCGTGAACATGCCGGAACAGCTGCCGCAGGTCGGGCAGGCGTTCTCCTCGATACGGAGGATGTCCTCGTCGGAGATCTTGTCGTTGACGGCGTCGGAGATCGCATCGACCAGGTCGAGCGTGCGGACCGTGCCGTCGACCAGGGTGGCTCGGCCGGACTCCATGGGGCCGCCGGAGACGAACACCGTGGGGATGTTCAGGCGCAGGGCTGCCAGCAGCATGCCCGGGGTGATCTTGTCGCAGTTGGAGATGCAGACCAGGGCGTCGGCGCAGTGCGCCTCGACCATGTACTCCACCGAGTCCGCGATCAGGTCGCGGGAGGGGAGGCTGTACAGCATGCCGCCGTGGCCCATCGCGATGCCGTCGTCCACGGCGATCGTGTTGAACTCGCGCGGGATGCCGCCCGCCTCCTTGATCGCCTCGCTGACGATCCGGCCGACCGGCTGCAGATGGGTGTGGCCCGGCACGAACTCGGTGAAGGAGTTCGCGACCGCGATGACCGGCTTCCGGCCGATGTCCGCACCGGGTACACCGGAGGCGCGCATCAGGGCGCGGGCGCCCGCCATGTTGCGGCCGTGGGTGACTGTGCGGGACCTCAGCTCGGGCATCGTCGCTCGCTCCTTCGAAGAACTGCTGCCAGAGGGTTCTGACTGTCTCCGAGCGTACGCCGGTGCTCCAAACGCTGGACACGGTTGTCCGGAATGCGGGACACCTGTTTCACCTGCGCAGGCTTCAGGGAGCCGTCAGATGCCCCTGCACGACGGGGGCGACCCGGGCGATGAGCTGTTCCAGGTCCGCGGACGCCAGCGGCTCCAGCTTGATCACGTAGCGCATCATCGCCGTGCCCACCAGCTGCGCGGCCGCCAGCTCGGCCCGCAGCTCCGGGTCCGGCAGGTCCACCTGGGCGGCGATACGGCGCAGCAGCTGGGAGGCGACGAGGCGGCGGAACACGGCGGCGGCGGTCTCGTTGTTCACGGCGGACCGGAGGATCGCGAGGAGGGGCGTACGGGTCGTGGGGTTGTCCCAGACGCCGAAGACGAAGCGGGTCAGCCGCTCCCCCACCCCCTCCAGGGGACCGTCGGCCACCGCGTTCGGCGCGTTCAGCGCGGGCGCGAAAGCGACCTCGATGGCCGCCTCGAACACCTGCTCCTTGGTGCCGAAGTAGTGGTGGACGAGCGCCGAGTCGACCCCGGCCGCCTTGGCGATCCCGCGTACGGACGTCTTCTCGTAGCCGCGCTCGGAGAACTCCTCGCGGGCCGCGGCGAGGATGCGGTCGCGGGTGTCGGCGGACTCGGCGCGCGGCGGGCGGCCTCTCCTGCGGGCCGTCGGCTCACCGGTGGCAGGCGTCTCGCTCATGGCCGGAGTCTCGTTCATCGCCGGTGCATCCGTGCCGCCGACGCCAGGTGCTTGCGGGTGAAGTGCAGGGCCTCGGCGAGGTCGGCCTCGCGCTCGGCGCCGGACATCGCCCGCCGGGTGTTGACCTCGATGACGACGTGGCCGTCGAAACCGGACAGCGTCAGGCGTTCCAGCAGCTCGGCGCAGGGCTGGGTGCCGCGGCCGGGCACCAGGTGCTCGTCCTTGGCCGAGCCCCGGCCGTCGGCGAGGTGCACGTGCCCCAGCCGGCCGCCCATGCGGTCGATCATGTCCAGGGCGTTCGTGCGGGCCGTCGCCGTGTGGCTGAGGTCGATCGTGAAGTGCCGGTAGTCGTCGTTGGTGACGTCCCAGTCGGGGGCGTAGGCGAGCATCTCGCGGTCGCGGTAGCGCCACGGGTACATGTTCTCGACGGCGAACCGCACGTCCGTCTCGTTCGCCATCCGCCAGATCCCGTCGACGAAGTCGCGCGCGTACTGCCGCTGCCAGCGGAAGGGCGGGTGGACGACGACGGTGGAGGCACCCAGCTTCTCGGCGGCCGCCCGGGCCCGCTGCAGCTTGACCCAGGGGTCCGTCGACCAGACCCGCTGGGTGATCAGCAGGCAGGGGGCATGGACGGCCAGGATCGGGATGCCGTGGTAGTCCGACAGGCGGCGCAGCGCCTCGATGTCCTGGCTGACGGGGTCGGTCCACACCATGACCTCGACGCCGTCATACCCGAGGCGCGCGGCGATCTCGAAGGCCGTCGCCGTGGCCTCCGGGTATACGGAGGCCGTCGACAGGGCGACGGAGACGTCCCTTGGTTCAGCCACGTCCGTCACCTTACGGGGTGGAGTGGCCCGAGTGTGGGGCGCCTGTTCGCCGTTGTGATGTTCGCCATTTGCGCGGCTGCGGGTGCGGGGGCGCTTCTCGCACCCGCGCGGCGGAGCCGCATGTCGATACAGCCCCGCACCCCGTTTCGGGGCGCTAATCGGATCCCATGTGATCGAGGCGCCGGAGGATGACGCCCTCCCGCAGAGCCCACGGGCAGACCTCCAGGCTCTCCACGCCGAACAGGTCCATCGCGCCCTCGGCCACCAACGCACCCGCCAGCAGCTGGCCGGCCCTGCCGTCCGAGACGCCCGGCAGCTCGGCGCGCTGGTCGGCCGTCATGCCGGCCAGCCGCGGGACCCAGGCCTCCAGGGACTCCCGCTTGAGTTCACGCTGGACGTAGAGGCCCTCGGCGCTGCGGGCCGCGCCGGCGATGCGGGCGAGCTGCTTGAAGGTCTTCGACGTGGCGACGACGTGGTCGGGGGCGCCGAAGCGGCTGAATTCGCCGACCGTGCGGGCGATCTCGGTGCGGACATGGCGGCGCAGGGCGCGTACGGCCTCGGGGGCGGGCGGGTCGCCGGGCAGCCAGCCCGCGGTGAGCCGGCCGGCGCCGAGCGGCAGGGAGACGGCGGCGTCCGGCTCCTCGTCGATGCCGTAGGCGATCTCCAGGGAGCCGCCGCCGATGTCCAGGACCAGCAGTTTTCCGGCGGACCAGCCGAACCAGCGGCGGACCGCGAGGAAGGTCAGGCGGGCCTCCTCCGCGCCGCTGAGGACCTGGAGTCGTACGCCGGTCTCGTCGGCCACGCGCGCGAGGACGTCGTCGGCGTTGCTGGCCTCCCGGACGGCGGAGGTCGCGAACGGCACCAGGTCCTCGACGCCCTTGTCCTCGGCGGCCTGGAGCGCGTCCCGCACGACGTCGACCAGCTTGTGGATGCCGGCGTCACCGATGGCACCGCTGTCGTCGAGGAGCTGGGTGAGCCGAAGTTCGGCCTTGTGCGAATGCGCGGGCAGCGGGCGCGCGCCGGGGTGGGCGTCCACCACCAGCAGATGCACCGTGTTCGAACCCACGTCCAGGACACCGAGTCTCATATACGGAACGCTACTGCCAGATCCTCCGTCCACGGCCCCCGGTCCGGGCCTGGGCCACTTACCCTTGACTCGTGCCAAAGACGAAAAAGGCGAAGAACGACAAATCCTCCAAGGGAGTGAAGGGTTCTTCGCAGGCGGAGGCGTCCGTGTCCCAGAAGTCCCTGAAATCCCCGAAATCCACGAAGTCCCGGAAGGCTCCGCAGGTGAGCGACGAGAAGGGGCTCGACTTCGCGCGCGCCTGGGTGGAGTTTCCCGATCCTGCGGACGACGAACAGGTCTTCCGCTGTGATCTGACATGGCTGACCTCTCGCTGGAACTGCATCTTCGGCAGCGGCTGCCAGGGCATCCAGGCCGGCCGCGCGGACGACGGGTGCTGCTCGCTGGGCGCGCACTTCTCGGACGAGGACGACGAGAAGCGGGTCGCCGGGCATGTGGCACGGCTCACGCCGGAGATCTGGCAGCACCACGCCGAGGGCACCCGGAACGGCTGGGTCTCCGAGGACGACGAGGGCTCCCGCCAGACCCGCCCGTTCCAGGGCTCGTGCATCTTCCAGAACCGCCCGGGGTTCGCGGGCGGCGCGGGCTGCTCCCTGCACATCCTCGCGCTGCGGGAGGGCCGGGAGCCGCTGGAGACCAAGCCGGACGTGTGCTGGCAGCTGCCGATCCGGCGGACGTACGACTGGATCGACCGCCCCGACGACACACGGGTCCTCCAGGTGTCGATCGGCGAGTACGACCGCCGGGGCTGGGGTCCGGGCGGCCACGACCTGCACTGGTGGTGCACCTCGGCGACCTCGGCGCACGGCGCGGGCGAGCCGGTGTACGTCTCCTACCGGGCCGAACTGACGGAACTGATGGGCAAGGCCGGCTACGACCGCCTGGCCGAGCTCTGCGAACAGCGACTGGCCTCGCAGCTCCCCCTGGTCGCCCCACACCCGGCCGACCCGGCTCCGTAACCCCAGCGATCCCGCCTGACTGTCTGGGCCGGGGTGACCGTGGCGCCAAGCCGTACGCGTCCAGCACGATCCCCGGCCGCCCGCCCCCCGGAGCCTGACCACGGGCGCCCAACGCCCGCAAGCCGACCGGAGCGCGCCCCGCGACCGCCCGGAGCGTGCCCCGCGACCGGCCGGAGCGTGCCCCGCGACCGGCCGGAGCGTGCCCCGCGACCGGCCGGCGCAGTCCGCCGACCCGCTCCCTCCGCACAGCCCCCGAACCACGACCGGTCAATCCACCCCCGCACCAACCCAGCCAAGCCACCCACCGCCCGCACCACGGCCGGCTCCACTCTCCGCGCCCGCACACCCCACCCCTACCCCCCGGAAGGACTCGGCATCTCGCTCCCCGGCTGGGACGGTGTCGGGGTCGGCGAGTCGGAGGGGGACGGCGGGTCTGTGGGGGTGGGAGTGGGGGTGGGGGGCGGTGAGGGCGGGGACTGGGTGGGCGAAGAGCCGGTGGGGGGTGTGCTGGGCGGGGGCGGGGTGGAGGCGGAAGACGGCGGCGGTGCGGGGCGGCGGGTGGGTGCCGTGCCGTAGCCGTCGACGGAGACCACCGCGCCGGCCGGGGAGATCGCCAGCTGTGCGTGCCAGTGGCCGGAGGGCTCGCGCAGATGGTCGACGTACACCTTGATCGTCAACGTCTCGCCGGGCCGGAGGGTTCCCGAGGACCGGCTGAGGTAGAGCCAGTCCGCCGAGGCGGACGCGGACCAGGCGACCGGCCCGGAACCCGACGCGCTGAGGGTGATCAGCGTGGTGTCGCCGTTGCCGGCGGCGCTGACGTCGAGCTGTCCGGAGCGCGCGCCGCCCGTGCCGTGGACGCTGACGACCTCCACGGAGACGTCCGCCTCGCCGTCCTCGCCGAGCCGGGTGCCGGGCTTCACGCTGACGTTCCCTGCGTTCTCGTAACCGCCGGCCGTGTCACTGCCGAGTGCGTCGGGGCCCTGCGCCTCGCGCGCGGTGGCCGAAGGGCCCTCCCCCTCCGCCGTCGGGGCGCCCCGGTAGGCGGCCCACAGGGCCAGGACGGGGGCGGCCACCACCGTGGCGACGACCGTCGTCGTCACCGCACGCGCGCGCAGCCGGTCGCGGCGGGCCGCGCGGTCCTTGGGGTCCATCGGGAAGCCACGCCGGTCGAAGCGGGGTGCCGCCACGCCACGCGCGCGTGCCGGGTGGGCCAGGGCGACATGCAGGGCCGCGCGGGGGGCCTCCAGGACGGGCAGCTCGGCCGGGGTGACCGTGACGCCGGGCCAGCGGCCGGGGACGGCGCGCTCGGCGGTGCGGCGGCAGCGCGGGCAGTCGTCGACGTGGCGGACCAGTTCGCGGCGCAGGGCCGTGCTGAGGACCAGTCCGCTGTCTTCCGTGAGGTGGGCCACGCTCGGACAGCCGCCGGTCTCGACGACCGCGAGGGCCGCGCGGGTGCGCTCGACCTCGCAGGCGGCCGTGGCGAGCAGTTCCCGCGCGGCGGCCGCTTCCCTGCCGAGGACGGCGGCGACCTCGTGCGCGGCCAGGTGGTGGCGGACGGCCAGTTCGAGGGCCTCGCGCTGCTCGGGGGTCGTACCGGCCGCCTCCGGCCAGGCGAGCAGGGCCAGTTCGCGCCGCCGACGCTCCTGGACCTCGGGGGCGACCGGCGGGTCGGGCACCTGGGGCCCGGCTGGTTTCCCGGCGCCGGAACGGCCGGCCGCGTGGGTGGCCTGACGTTTCTGCTTGGCCTCGGCCAGCTTGCGCAGGCACGCCCAGCGGGCCAGCGCGTACAGCCACGCCCTGCGGTCGGCGGCGGCCTGCGGGACGCGGTGGCCGCGCCGCTCGGCCAGGGCGAGGGTGTCACCCAGGGCGGCGGTGGCCGCGTCGTGGTCGCACAGCACCGACAGACAGTAGGTGAACAGTCCGTCCAGGTACGGTTCGTAGCGCGCCGGCGGCCGCTGGGCGAGGGTGCGCGCGGCGGTGCGATCACGTGCCTCGCGCTGCACGCGGTGCGCTCCGGTGCTGCGGGTGGTGGTCTCCGGACTGCTGCTCGTCACCCGTGCGACCGTAGGCGGCGGTGGAGTGCCCCTTCTCGAAGCTTGAGCACTTTTAACCCGCACGGGTGAAACGATCCCTCATAAGGGGACAGGGACCCTTTGTTCCGTGGCGCGATCCCGACGGGTGGTGGCCGATACCGGTTCCCCCGCTGGGCAGCCCGGGAACGCGTTCGGACGGCCCGGGGACCCGTTGTCAGTGCCGCGGGCTACGGTTTCCGCATGGCTGCCCGTACCAAGACCACCAAGGACCGCCCGTCCTACCGCTGCACCGAGTGCGGCTGGCAGACGGCCAAGTGGCTCGGCCGCTGCCCCGAGTGCCAGGCCTGGGGCACGGTCGAGGAGTACGGCACGCCCGCGGTGCGTACGACGGCACCGGGCCGGGTCAGCACCTCCGCGCTGCCCATCGGCCAGGTCGACGGCCGGCAGGCCACCGCCCGCCCGACCGGCGTGCCCGAGCTGGACCGGGTGCTCGGCGGCGGCCTGGTGCCCGGCGCGGTCGTGCTCCTCGCGGGCGAACCCGGCGTCGGCAAGTCCACGCTGCTGCTGGACGTGGCCGCCAAGTCCGCGAGCGCGGAGCACCGCACCCTCTATGTCACCGGTGAGGAGTCGGCGAGCCAGGTGCGGCTGCGCGCCGACCGCATCGGCGCCCTGCACGACGAGCTGTATCTGGCCGCCGAGACCGATCTGTCCGCCGTCCTCGGCCACTTGGACGAGGTGAAGCCGTCCCTGCTGATCCTCGACTCGGTGCAGACGGTCGCCTCCCCGGAGATCGAGGGGGCGCCCGGCGGCATGGCCCAGGTGAGGGAGGTGGCGGGCGCGCTGATCCGCGCGTCCAAGGAGCGTGGCATGTCCACCCTCCTGGTGGGCCACGTCACCAAGGACGGCGCGATCGCGGGCCCCCGCCTCCTCGAACACCTGGTGGATGTCGTCCTGCACTTCGAGGGCGACCGGCACGCGCGCCTGCGTCTGGTGCGCGGCGTGAAGAACCGCTACGGCGCCACGGACGAGGTCGGCTGCTTCGAACTGCACGACGAGGGCATCACCGGCCTCGCCGACCCCAGCGGCCTGTTCCTGACCCGCCGGGCCGAGCCGGTCCCCGGCACGTGCCTGACCGTCACCCTGGAGGGCCGCCGCCCGCTGGTGGCCGAGGTGCAGGCCCTGACCGTCGACTCCCAGATCCCCTCCCCGCGCCGGACGACCTCCGGCCTGGAGACCTCCCGCGTGTCGATGATGCTGGCCGTCCTGGAGCAGCGCGGCCGGATCAGCGCGCTCGGCAAGCGGGACATCTACTCCGCGACGGTGGGCGGGGTGAAGCTGTCGGAACCGGCCGCCGACCTCGCGATCGCGCTCGCGCTCGCCTCCGCCGCCAGCGACACCCCACTGCCGAAGAACCTGGTGGCCATCGGGGAGGTCGGCCTCGCGGGCGAGGTGAGACGGGTCACGGGCGTGCAGCGCAGGCTCGCCGAGGCGCACCGGCTGGGCTTCACGCACGCGCTCGTGCCGACCGATCCGGGCAAGGTGCCGTCCGGCATGAAGGTCCTGGAAGTCGCCGACATGGGGGACGCGCTGCGGGTGCTGCCGCGCTCCCGTCGCCGAGAGGCCCCCCGGGAGGCGGAGGAGCGCCGGTAGACTTTGCCCAGGTCTCGCCCGTCCGTACGAACCGCGTACGGGTAAGGGAGCGCGTCAGAACCTGCGACCGGAGGAGTGCAGTGGCAGCCAACGACCGGGCAGCAGCTCCCGGAAAGTCCGGTGGGAGTGCCGGTACCGATGGCCTGATGCGCGCCTCGCTGAGCGCCGTGGCTCCCGGTACGGCCCTGCGCGACGGCCTTGAGCGCGTGCTGCGCGGCAACACCGGCGGGCTGATCGTCCTCGGCTCCGACAAGACGGTCGAGGCGATGTGCACGGGCGGGTTCGTCCTGGACGTGGAGTTCACCGCGACCCGGCTGCGGGAGCTGTGCAAGCTGGACGGCGGCATCGTGCTGTCCTCGGACCTGTCGAAGATCCTCCGGGCCGGTGTGCAGCTGGTCCCGGACCCGACCATCCCCACGGAGGAGACGGGCACCCGGCACCGCACGGCGGACCGGGTGAGCAAGCAGGTCGGCTTCCCCGTGGTCTCCGTCTCCCAGTCGATGCGCCTGATCGCCCTCTATGTCGACGGGCAGCGGCGCGTCCTGGAGGACTCGGCGGCGATCCTGTCCCGCGCGAACCAGGCCCTGGCCACGCTGGAGCGGTACAAGCTGCGGCTGGACGAGGTGGCGGGCACGCTGTCGGCGCTGGAGATCGAGGACCTGGTGACGGTGCGGGACGTGTCCGCCGTCGCACAGCGGCTGGAGATGGTCCGGCGCATCGCCACCGAGATCGCCGAGTACGTCGTCGAACTGGGCACGGACGGGCGTCTGCTCGCGCTCCAGCTGGAGGAGTTGATCGCCGGCGTCGAGCCCGACCGTGAGCTGGTCGTCCGGGACTACGTCCCCGAGCCGACGGCGAAGCGGTCCCGCACGGTCGAGGAGGCGTTGTCCGAGCTGGACGCGCTGAGCCACGCGGAGCTGCTGGAGATGGGCACGGTGGCGCGTGCGCTGGGCTACACCGGTTCTCCCGAGACGCTCGACTCGGCGGTGTCCCCACGGGGCTTCCGGCTGCTGGCCAAGGTTCCGCGTCTTCCGGGCGCGATCATCGACCGGCTGGTGGAGCACTTCGGGGGCCTGCAGAAACTGCTCGCCGCCAGCGTGGATGACTTGCAGACGGTGGACGGTGTGGGCGAGGCCCGGGCGCGGAGCGTGCGCGAGGGTCTGTCGCGTTTGGCCGAGTCGTCCATCTTGGAGCGGTACGTCTGAGTTTCGGCCGGGCGCCCCCTGGCTCGTGGGCGTGTGTCCCCACCCCTCAGTCGGCCGACAGCACGAACGACGCCCGCACCTTCCCGAACCCCGGCGCCTTCGCCTCCAACAGGTAGGTGCCGGTACCGGCCGAACCGCCGGAGGCCTTCGCGCAGTGCGGGGCGCTCGGCTTGCGGTCCCATGTCACGGTGTACGTGATGCTCTTCCCCGCCGGCACCCGGAACACCAGGCTCCCCCCGTCCTTGGGACAGTCGGCCGAGGACCAGAACGCGTCGTTCCCGGCCGCCGGCGTGATCGTCAACACCGTGCTCTTCGGCCCGAGATCGATCTTGCAGTCGGCGGACGAGCCGTTCTTCGCGGTGAGTTCGAAGGTCGGTGTCTGGTCGGGCGAGTAGGAGTTGTGCAGGCTCCGCAGGCTCAACGCCACCGCGCCGGACGTGCAGTCGGGCAGCGGGGAGGACGCCGGAAGCGCGTCGCCCGTACCGACGTTGGCGCCGCCGGAAGCCGAACCCGAGCCGCCGGCCGAGCCGTTGCCGGACCCGGAGGAGCCTGTGGAGCCGCCGTCCGAACCGCTGCCGCCGCCGGAACCGGAGTCGCTCCCGCTGGAGCCCCCGCCCGATTCGTCGCGCCCGCCCGGGTGTTGGCTGATCGCAGGCCCGGACGAGGACGGTCCCGGGGTGATCGTGGGTGCGGGGTTCTTGTCGTTGGATCCGCCGGCGCTCTTCTTGCCGCTCCCTCCGCCGGCGGTGACGATCCACGCGATCAGCAGCGCCAACACCGCGCACACCGACAGCAGTACGACCCTCCTTCGCCAGTAGATGGAGGAGGGAAGCGGCCCGACCGGATTGCGCAGAGATCCCACGGCGCAAACTGTACGAGAGATCCCCGTGCCCGCTTGCGCCACCCGCCGCACGAGCGCCAACTTTTCCCGATCATCATCCCGGCAACTGCCGTCGGCCGCGAGGCCCTTCCTTCACCGCGACGGTGCGTGACCGTGCCGTCACCCGCCAGGCGGGCCGAGCCGTGGCAGGATCGGAAGGCCATGACTGAGAAGCTGCACACCCCCGTGATCGCCTGGTTCGACGCCCATGCCCGCGACCTCCCCTGGCGCCGCCCGGAGGCGGGCCCGTGGGGTGTGATGGTCAGCGAGTTCATGCTCCAGCAGACCCCGGTCAGCCGGGTCCTGCCCGTCTACGAGGAGTGGCTGACCCGCTGGCCGCGCCCCGCCGACCTGGCGAAGGAGGCGCCGGGCGAGGCGGTGCGCGCCTGGGGCCGGCTCGGCTACCCGCGCCGGGCCCTCAGGCTGCACGGCGCGGCGGTCGCCATAACGGAACGGCACGGCGGGGACGTACCGACGGATCACGCGCAGCTGCTGGCACTGCCCGGCATCGGCGAGTACACGGCCGCCGCGGTGGCCTCGTTCGCGTACGGGCAGCGGCATCCGGTGCTGGACACGAATGTGCGCCGGGTCCTCGCGCGCGCGGTGACGGGGATGCAGTACCCGCCCAACGCGACGACGGCCGCCGAGCGCAGGCTCGCCCGTGAGCTGCTGCCGGAGGACGAGAAGACCGCCGCGCGCTGGGCGGCGGCCTCGATGGAGCTGGGCGCGCTGGTGTGCACGGCGAAGAACGAGGGGTGCGGGCGGTGCCCGATCGCCGCGCAGTGCGCCTGGCGGCTGGCCGGCAAGCCGGAGCACGCGGGCCCGCCGCGCCGCGGACAGACGTACGCCGGTACGGACCGGCAGGTGCGCGGCAAGCTGCTGGCGGTACTGCGGGAGGCGCACGCGCCGGTGCCGCAGCCGGTGCTGGACCGGGTGTGGCACGAGCCGGTGCAGCGCGCCCGCGCGCTCGACGGGCTCGTCGCGGACGGCCTGGTGGAGCCGCTGCCGGGCGGCCTGTATCGGCTGCCGCTGAGCTGACGGACAACCAAGTCACAGCTTCAGCGGCTCTGTTACGGACCCATTCGCTCGACAAAGGCCCACATAAAGGGACGTAACGGTCGACCTGCTTACCCCGTTCCCACGGCCGTTACACAACCGACGGACAGCCGATTGCTAGCCGCAGGCTGGTTCGGACAACGCCGTGACAACCACTCCGTAGTTTCTTTTCCGTGCCCGGCAGACCACCGGGCACGGGGACGCAGGTACTTCAGGCAACGGGCCGGAGTGAACGGGGAACGGGAGGCGGTTGATCATGGCGCAGGGCGAGGTGCTCGAGTTCGAGGAGTACGTCCGCACCCGGCAGGACGCGCTGCTGCGCAGTGCGCGCCGACTGGTGCCGGACCCCGTCGACGCCCAGGACCTGCTGCAGACGGCGCTGGTGCGGACGTACGGCCGCTGGGAGGGCATCGCGGACAAGCGGCTCGCCGACGCCTACCTGCGCCGCGTCATGATCAACACCCGTACGGAGTGGTGGCGGGCACGCAAGCTGGAGGAGGTCCCGACCGAGCAGCTGCCGGACGCGTCCGTGGACGACGCCACCGAGCAGCACGCCGACCGGGCCCTGCTGATGGATGTCATGAAAGTGCTCGCACCGAAGCAGCGGAGCGTCGTGGTGCTGCGACACTGGGAGCAGATGTCCACGGAGGAGACCGCCGCGGCCCTCGGCATGTCGGCCGGTACGGTCAAGAGCACGCTGCACCGGGCGCTCGCCCGGCTCCGTGAGGAGCTGGAGGCCCGCGATCTGGACGCACGCGCGCTGGAGCGTGAGGAGCGGGAGCGTTGCGCGGCCTGACCGGGGCCGGGTCCGTCGGGACCCGAGGGAGTACACAGGCGGTGATCGCGGTGGGGGCCGCGCTCGCCGCCCTTGCCCTTTTCGTCGCCGCGTGCGGCACGGGGGGCACCGGCACCCGGGACGAGGGCCCGGCACACGCGTCGGCGGCCACGGGAACCGTCGCCTCACCCAGCCCGAGCCCGAGCCCGGCCAGCCGCTACCGGCGAGTGGACCCGGTCTCCCTGCTCAAGAAGGACCCGGCGGTCTCCACGGCGGTGAAGCGGGAACTGAAGCCGTGCAGCGGCGACGACTACCCGGTCGAGGCCACCTACGGCGACCTGACCGGCGGGTCCGTCAACGACGTCCTGGTGAACGTGTGGGCCTGCGGTGACTGGGTGGGCATCGGCACGTACGTGTACCGGGACGTCGGGGGAACGTACGAGAATGTGTTCAAGGCGGAGGACTCGCCGGTCTTCTCGGAGATCGACGGCACCGAGCTGACCGTGACCAAGCAGGTGTACGACACGGACGACCCGGCGGCCAACCCGTCCCGGGAAACCGTGATCACCTACCACTGGAGGGCGGGCCGGTTCACCGAGCGGACCCGGCACGAGACCTACTACAGCAGAACCGGCGGCGACGCGGCGCCCCCGCAGGACAGCTGACCCCCACACGCACCCACCACGAGGACTGAGAGCACCGGGATGGCAGACCAGACCCACGTCCTGTTCGTCGAGGACGACGATGTCATCCGCGAGGCCACCCAGCTCGCCCTGGAGCGGGACGGCTTCGCGGTCACCGCCATGCCCGACGGGCTGTCGGGCCTGGAGGCGTTCCGGGCGAACCGCCCCGACATCGCCCTGCTGGACGTCATGGTCCCCGGTCTGGACGGGGTCAGCCTGTGCCGTCGTATCCGGGACGAGTCGACCGTGCCGGTGATCATGCTGTCGGCGCGCGCCGACTCCATCGACGTCGTCCTCGGTCTGGAGGCGGGCGCCGACGACTATGTGACCAAGCCGTTCGACGGCGCCGTGCTGGTCGCGCGGATCCGGGCGGTGCTGCGCCGCTTCGGGCACGCGGGCGGCAGCGGCCAGGCCGAGTCCGGCGCGGACGCGATGACCGGCGGGGTGCTCAGCTTCGGGGACCTGGAGATCGACACCGAGGGCATGGAGGTACGCCGGGCCGGGCAGCCGGTCGCGCTCACCCCGACCGAGATGCGGCTGCTGCTGGAGTTCTCCTCCGCGCCGGGCACGGTGCTCTCCCGCGACAAGCTGCTGGAGCGGGTCTGGGACTACGGCTGGGGCGGGGACACCCGGGTCGTCGACGTGCATGTGCAGCGGCTGCGCCAGAAGATCGGCCAGGACCGGATCGAGACCGTCCGCGGCTTCGGCTACAAGCTGAAGGCCTGAGCGGGGCGGCGATGCGGGGGATCCTGCGACACCCGGTCCGGCGCGTGGAGCGCGCGGGCCTGCACACCGGACTGAGATGGAAGCTCAGCGCGGCGATCGCGCTGGTGGCCGGGCTGGTGGCGATCGCGCTGAGCCTGGTCGTGCACAACGCGGCCCGGGTCTCGATGCTCGACAACGCACGCGACCTGGCCAACCAGCGCCTCCAGTTCGCGCAGCACAACTACGACCAGAACCGGCGGCCGAACTTCCCGAACATCAAGATCGACGACCCCGAGCTGCCGGCCGCGCTGCGCGAGAAGGTCGCGGACGGCCGCAAGGCCAGCGACGTCATCGACCGGGGCGGGGTGCCGGACATCTGGGCGGCCGTGCCCACCAAGGACGGGCGTGTGCTGTCCCTGCACAGCCATATGCCGGACCGTTCCACCGATGTGATGAAGGACCTCGACCAGGCTCTGGTCATCGGTTCCGTCGCGGTCGTGTTCGGCGGCAGCGCGCTCGGCGTGCTGATCGGCGGGCAGCTGTCCGGGCGGCTGCGCAAGGCGGCGGCCGCGGCGAACCAGGTGGCCAAGGGCGAGACCGACGTCCGGGTCCGGGAGGCCATCGGCGGGGTCGTACGGGACGAGACCGACGATCTCGCGCGCGCCGTGGACGCCATGGCGGACGCGCTGCGGCAGCGGCTGGAGGCCGAGCGGCGGGTCACCGCCGACATCGCGCACGAACTGCGCACCCCGGTGACGGGCCTGCTGACGGCCGCCGAACTGCTGCCGCCGGGCCGGCCGACGGAGCTGGTCCTGGACCGGGCGAAGGCGATGCGCACGCTCGTCGAGGACGTCCTGGAGGTGGCCCGGCTCGACGGCGCCTCGGAGCGGGCCGAGCTGCAGGACATCATGCTCGGCGAGTTCGTCGCCCGGCGGGTGGCCGCCAAGGACCCGGACATCGCCGTACGAGTGGTGCACGAGTCGCAGGTCACCACCGATCCGCGGCGGCTGGAGCGGGTGCTGTTCAACCTGCTCGCCAACGCGGCACGGCACGGCAGACCGCCGATCGAGGTGACTGTCGAGGGCCGGGTCATCCGGGTCCGCGACCACGGTCCCGGCTTCCCCGAGGAACTGCTCGCCGAAGGACCGAGCCGCTTCCGCACCGGCAGCAAGGACCGCGCCGGTACGGGCCACGGGCTGGGCCTGACCATCGCGGCGGGCCAGGCCCGGGTACTCGGCGCCCGCCTGACCTTCCGCAACGTACGCCCCGTCGGCGCCCCCGACGGCATCCCCGCCGAGGGCGCGGTAGCGGTGCTGTGGCTGCCGGAGCACGCGCCGACGGCAACGGGCAGCTACCCGACGCTGCCGTTGTCGGGCGGCGCCGGCTGAAGCGCCGCGGACGGCTTCGCCGGCAAGTTCTGTCCATGTGCTCCAGGCCGCCCTGCCCGCCCTGCGCCGCGACGGCTCGGTGACCCTGGTGACCGCCGCCTCCGCCCGCGCCGCCCTGCCCGGCACCGCCGGCCTGGCCGCGATCAACGGCGCCCTGGAGGCGATGGTCCCGCCCCTCGCCGTGGAACTGGCACCGCTCCGCGTCAACGCCGTCTCCCCGGGCGTCGTCGACACTCCCTGGTGGGACGGCGTGCCGGCCGGGCAGCGCCGGGCCCTCTTCGACGGCTTCGCCGCGATCACGCCCGTCGGCCGCATCGGCCGCCCCGGGGACATCGCCCGCGCGATCCACCTGCTCGCGGCCAACGACTTCATGACGGGCGTGGTGCTGGAGGCCACCGGCGGGGCAACTCTGGCTACGGGACGCTGAAAGCGCCCCGAGCCCGCCCCGACCGGCACACACACAGAAGACCCCGGGGGCGGACACCACCCCGGGGCCTTCAGCTCAGGCACACCTCACACGGCTTCGACGACCTGCACCGGAGCCACCTCGTCACCGCTGTCCGCCGAAGGCTTCCCGCTCCTCAGCGGGACTTCCTTCACGAACAGGGCCGCGATCAGCACGAGCACCGCGACCACCGCGCCCAGCAGAAACGCCGAGTGCGTACCGGCGGACACCGCGTGCTGGTACGCGCCCCGGATCGGCGCCGGCAGCTTCTTCAGGCGGTCCGGGGTCAGCTGCGCGGACCTCTCGGTGACGCCCTTGCCCAGCGCACCGGCCCGCTCGGCCATGACGTGCTGGACCCGGTTGTTGAACAGCGCGCCCATGATGGCCACACCGAAGGAGGAGCCGAGCGTACGGAACAGCGTCGAGGACGACGAGGCCACGCCCATGTCCTTCATCTCCACGCTGTTCTGCGCCACCAGCATGGTGACCTGCATCAGGCAGCCCATGCCCAGGCCCAGGACGGCCATGTAGACGCCGGAGGTCAGCCGGGTCGTACCGGTGCCCATCAGGGACAGCAGGTACAGCCCGACGATCATCAGCGCGCCACCGGCGATCGGGAAGATCTTGTAGCGGCCGCTGTTGGTGGTCACCCGGCCCGCGACCATCGAGGTCACCAGCATCGCGCCGAGCATCGGCAGGAGCAGCAGACCGGAGTTGGTCGCGGAGGCACCCTGCACGGCCTGCTGGTACAGCGGCAGATAGAGCGTGGCGCCGAACATCACGAAGCCGGTGATGAAGCCGATGAGGGACATCAGGGTGAAGTTGCGGCTCCGGAACATGTGCAGCGGCACGACCGGCTCGGCGGCCTTCGTCTGCCAGAACACGAACCCGATCAGCGTGGCGACGCCGATGCCGATCAGTTCCATGATCCGCGCGGAAGTCCAGGCGTACTCGGCGCCGCCCCAGGTGGTGACCAGCACGATCGAGGTGATGCCGACGGTCAGCAGCGCGACGCCCAGGTAGTCGATGCGCGCCTGCGTCCGCTTCTTGGGCAGGTGCAGCACGGCGCTGACCAGTACCAGGGCCACGGCACCCAGCGGCAGGTTGATGTAGAAGGCCCAGCGCCAGCCCCAGTTGTCGGTGATGGTGCCGCCGACCAGCGGGCCGCCGATCATCGCCAGCGCCATGACGCCGGCCATCATGCCGGTGTACTTGCCGCGCTCCCGCGGCGGGATCAGATCGCCGATGATCGCCATGACGCCGACCATCAGCCCGCCGGCGCCGAGGCCCTGCAGGGCACGGAAGCCGATCAGCTCGCCCATGTTCTGGGCCATGCCGCTGAGCGCCGAACCGATCAGGAAGATCACGATCGAGCCGAGGAAGGCGCCCTTGCGCCCGTACATGTCCCCGACCTTGCCCCAGACCGGGGTCGAGGCCGCGGTGGCCAGGGTGTAACCGGTGACCACCCAGGACAGGTGCTCCAGGCCGCCCAGGTCGCTCACGATCGTCAGCATGGCCGTGCCCACGATCATGTTGTCGAGCATCGCGAGCATCATCGCGATCATGAGCGCGAGCAGGACCACCCGCACACTCCTGGGCCGTTTGCCCTCCGTGCCGCTTTCGACCGCGTCCGCCATCTCTTCCCACTCCCCGTACGGCGGCTACTTACTTGCCGCCCGGCTAGCTCAGTACACTAGGGAAAGTAGCCGCGTAACTAGCCGGTCGTCAAGTAAGTTTCCGCGGGAGCGCGAGGAGTACGAGGATGGGCGTCACCATGGACGGCACCAAGCAGCAGCGCCGCGGCAACACCCGCCAGCGCATCCAGGACGTCGCGCTCGAACTCTTCGCGGAGCAGGGCTACGAGAAGACCTCTCTGCGCGAGATCGCCGAGCGTCTCGACGTCACGAAGGCGGCCCTGTACTACCACTTCAAGACCAAGGAAGAGATCATCGTCAGCCTCTTCGAGGATCTGACGAAACCGATCGAGGATCTGATCGAGTGGGGCCGCAGCCAGCCGCACACCCTGGAGACCAAGCAGGACCTCGTACGGCGCTACAGCGAGGCCCTGTCCGGCGCCGAGCCGCTGTTCCGCTTCATGCAGGAGAACCAGGCGACCGTACGGGAACTGCGCATCGGCGACGCCTTCAAGGACCGCATGCGGGGCCTCCGGGACATCCTGATCGACCCCGAGGCCGACCTCGTGGACCAGGTGCGCTCCGTCAGCGCGATGTTCACGCTGCACGCGGGGATGTTCGTGATGCAGGACCTGGAAGGCGACCCCGGGAAGAAGCGCGAGGCCGTCCTCGAGGTCGCCCTGGGCCTGATCGCACAGGCACACGAACACGCCCGTGAGAAGGACTGACTCAGACGCTGGCGCCGTTGGCGCGCAGGAACGCGACCGGGTCGACGGCGGAGCCGTAGTTCGGGGTCGTACGGATCTCGAAGTGCAGGTGGGGGCCGGTGGAGTTGCCGGTGGAGCCCGAGAGGGCGATGTGCTGGCCGGTCCCGACGACCTGGCCGGCCTTGACGTCGATCCGGGACAGGTGCGCGTACTGCGAGTAGGTGCCGTTGCCGTGCCTGATCACGACGGCGTTGCCGTACGCGGGACCGTCACCGGCGCCGTTCGGGCCGGCCTTGACGACGGTGCCGCCGTGCGCGGCGACGACCTCGGTGCCGGTCGGCACAGCGAAGTCCTGCCCGCTGTGCTTGGCGACCCAGTGGCTGCCGGCCTGCATGAAGCCGGCGGAGAGCGTGTACGTCTTCACCGGGTCGACCCAGGAGGCGGCCGACGGGGCGGCGGCGCTCGCGACCCCGGTCCCCAGCACGGCCGTGGCACCGGCACCGGCGGCCAGGACGGCCACGCGGGTGCGGAGCGAGGACGTACGGGAAGAACGGGACGTGACGCGCTGGGACATCGAAACCTCGTGGACTCGGGGACAGAACCGCCACCCCGCGAACAGACGTCCGGCGAAGTGGCCATCCCTTGGTAGCCGAGGACCCCATCCAGCCCAAAACGCGCTGCCTACGACACCTGGCAGTAGACGACCGTGAAACCACCGCCCGCTTCCGCGATGAAAGTCCTTTTCTTGCGGGGCGACCGATCCCACTATCCAGGCTAGTAAGGGATATTTCGCCTGTGCCGGTTATCACCGGCCACCCCAACCGACGATCACAGAAATGTGATGCACACCTCTGGCCACCTACCGTCCGGTAACCCTACGGTTCCCCTCGCGCCACCCTCGCCGCAGATCATGCACCTGACACTTCAGGCACGCGTACGGACGTACGGACGTGAGAGGACCCCCACCGATGACCAGACGCCCCTGGGCGCGCCGCATCTCCGCCACCGCGGTCTCCGTGGCCGCCCTGGCCGCGATGGCCGCCCCGGCCCACGCCGCGACCACGGCCGGCCCCTCCGCCCCTTCGGCGAAGGTCGACTACGCCACCTGGCAGAAGGACTGCCAGGCGGTGATGGACCAGGCCCTGCCCTACCTGAAGGAGCGCATCGCCGCCGCCGGGCCGGGCGAGAAGCAGGCGATCGTCTTCGACATCGACAACACCACGCTGGAGACCGACTTCGGTTTCAGCTACCCGCAGCCGGCCAACAAGCCCGTGCTGAACGTCGCGAAGTACGCCCAGGAGCACGGCGTCTCGCTGTTCTTCGTCACGGCCCGCCCGGGCATCATCTATCTGCCCACCGAGTACAACCTCGAACACGACGGCTACGACGTCTCCGGTCTCTACGTCCGCGGGCTGTTCGACCTCTTCAAGGATGTCGCCGCCTACAAGACCGCTCAGCGCGCCGAGATCGAGAACAAGGGCTACACGATCATCGCGAACATCGGCAACAGCGCCACCGACCTGTCCGGCGGCCACGCCGACAAGACCTTCAAGCTGCCGGACTACAACGGCCAGTTGTCGTAACCGGCGTTTGCCGGGCATGGACAAGGGGCCGGTGCCCGAAAGCACCGGCCCCTTTTGCCCGGCTTTGCCCGGCCGATTCGCCGGAGGCTTACGCGTCCTTGCTGAGGTTCGGCCCGGCACCGCCGGCCGCCTGCTCGATCGGCGGGACGTCGGGCAGTGCCGACTTCTCCTCACCCCGGAAGGTGAAGGTCTGGGCGTCGCCCTCGCCCTCGGTGTCCACGACCACGATGTGACCGGGGCGCAGCTCGCCGAAGAGGATCTTCTCCGACAGCGTGTCCTCGACCTCGCGCTGGATCGTGCGACGCAGCGGACGCGCGCCCAGCACCGGGTCGTAACCCTTCTTGGACAGCAGCTCCTTGGCGGACTGGGAGAGCTCGATGCCCATGTCCCGGTCCTTCAGGCGCTCGTCCACCTTGCCGATCATCAGGTCGACGATCCGCAGGATGTCGGACTGGGTCAGCTGCGGGAAGACGACCACGTCGTCGACGCGGTTGAGGAACTCGGGGCGGAAGTGCTGCTTGAGCTCGTCCGACACCTTGTTCTTCATGCGCTCGTAGTTGGTCTTCGTGTCGCCCGAGGCGGCGAAGCCCAGGTTGAAGCCCTTGGAGATGTCCCGGGTGCCGAGGTTGGTCGTCATGATGATGACCGTGTTCTTGAAGTCCACGACCCGGCCCTGGGAGTCGGTCAGGCGACCGTCCTCCAGGATCTGCAGCAGCGAGTTGAAGATGTCCGGGTGGGCCTTCTCGACCTCGTCGAAGAGGACGACGGAGAACGGCTTACGGCGGACCTTCTCGGTCAGCTGGCCGCCCTCTTCGTAGCCCACGTAACCGGGGGGCGAACCGAAGAGACGCGACACCGTGTGCTTCTCGCTGAACTCCGACATGTCGAGGGAGATCAGCGCGTCCTCGTCACCGAAGAGGAACTCGGCGAGCGCCTTGGACAGTTCGGTCTTACCGACACCGGACGGGCCGGCGAAGATGAACGAACCACCCGGACGCTTCGGGTCCTTCAGACCGGCACGCGTACGGCGGATCGCCTTCGACAGCGCCTTGACGGCGTCGACCTGGCCGATGACCCGCTTGTGCAGCTCCTCCTCCATGCGGAGCAGGCGGCTGGACTCCTCCTCGGTCAGCTTGAAGACCGGGATGCCGGTGGCCGTGGCGAGGACCTCGGCGATCAGCTCGCCGTCGACCTCGGCGACGACGTCCATGTCGCCGGCCTTCCACTCCTTCTCCCGCTTGGCCTTGGCGGCCAGGAGCTGCTTCTCCTTGTCGCGGAGGGATGCGGCCTTCTCGAAGTCCTGCGAGTCGATCGCGGACTCCTTGTCCCGGCGGACGGCGGCGATCTTCTCGTCGAACTCGCGCAGGTCCGGCGGAGCGGTCATCCGGCGGATGCGCATCCGGGAGCCCGCCTCGTCGATCAGGTCGATCGCCTTGTCGGGGAGGAAGCGGTCCGAGATGTAGCGGTCGGCCAGGGTGGCCGCCTGCACCAGGGCCTCGTCCGTGATGGAGACGCGGTGGTGCGCCTCGTAGCGGTCGCGCAGTCCCTTGAGGATCTCGATCGTGTGCGGCAGGGACGGCTCGGCGACCTGGATGGGCTGGAAACGGCGCTCCAGGGCCGCGTCCTTCTCCAGGTGCTTGCGGTACTCGTCCAGCGTGGTCGCACCGATGGTCTGCAGCTCACCGCGGGCCAGCATCGGCTTGAGGATGCTCGCCGCGTCGATGGCGCCCTCGGCGGCACCCGCACCGACCAACGTGTGCAGCTCGTCGATGAACAGGATGATGTCGCCGCGGGTACGGATCTCCTTGAGCACCTTCTTCAGGCGCTCCTCGAAGTCACCGCGGTAGCGGGAGCCGGCGACCAGGGCGCCGAGGTCCAGCGTGTACAGGTGCTTGTCCTTGAGCGTCTCGGGCACCTCGCCCTTGACGATGGCCTGGGCGAGACCCTCGACGACGGCGGTCTTGCCGACGCCGGGCTCACCGATCAGCACCGGGTTGTTCTTCGTACGGCGGGACAGCACCTGCATGACCCGCTCGATCTCCTTCTCGCGCCCGATGACCGGGTCGAGCTTGGACTCACGAGCGGCCTGGGTGAGGTTCCGGCCGAACTGGTCCAGGACGAGAGAGGTCGAAGGCGTGCCCTCGGCCGGGCCGCCCGCGGTGGCGGTCTCCTTGCCCTGGTAACCGGAGAGCAGCTGGATGACCTGCTGCCGCACCCGGTTGAGGTCTGCGCCCAGCTTGACCAGGACCTGGGCGGCGACGCCCTCGCCCTCGCGGATCAGGCCGAGCAGGATGTGCTCCGTGCCGATGTAGTTGTGGCCCAGCTGAAGGGCCTCGCGGAGCGACAGCTCCAGGACCTTCTTGGCACGGGGGGTGAAGGGGATGTGCCCGGACGGGGCCTGCTGGCCCTGGCCGATGATCTCCTCCACCTGCTGGCGGACCGCCTCAAGCGAAATGCCGAGGCTCTCCAGGGCCTTAGCGGCGACACCTTCGCCCTCGTGGATGAGACCCAGGAGGATGTGCTCGGTGCCGATGTAGTTGTGGTTGAGCATCCGGGCTTCTTCCTGAGCCAGGACGACAACCCGCCGCGCGCGGTCGGTGAACCTCTCGAACATCGTTAATCGCTCCTCAGAGCGGTCAGGCAGTGGGGGGAACTTCCCCTCCCTGTCCTTCCGCAGCTTAGTCCCGCAAGCGGGGACCGCTCATTCCAACTGCCGACACCGTCGATGGCCTCCTGACCCCGAACGCCGACATCTGCTCCAACCCGATGGTGCGAGACGATGTTCCCGCAGGCCAGGCAGATATCCCACTCGCCAGTACGCCGATGGCGAACGTGAGACGGCCCGTTCTGCGTGTCGCCCCCTCCCACTAGGCATGTCTTACCCGCTGGGACTGACACTCCATGCCGCGCGCACCGGTTCCCTCCGCTATGGGCGAACAACCTTGCGCCTCCCCACACCTCCGCGCGCCCCCCTTTTCGGCACTTTGCGCGATCGTCAGAGCACCCAGCGTAACTTGCCGGTCGCTTCGGCGGTTGCGGTGGGCATGGTCGGCTCGGTCCCCGCGCTCTCAACGGTCCCCCTTCCCCGTCGCCCCTCGGATCCGGGCGTAGCGGACGCTGGTGGTCTTCCGGCCTGCCCGGATGTCCGGGCACGTCACTGGTACGAGAACGATCTGGGGTGGGCGACAGTGCCCGGACGGCCGCTGCGGCTGCTCACCGGGGTGCGGTTCGACGTCCTGGACGTGCCGGCCGAGGCGGGCGCGGGCGCGCTCCGGCATCTCGCGCCGGGCTCTCCGGTGGCGCTTCGGGGCGAGCGGATGGAGCTGCTGCTGGCCGCGGGCAGCGCCGAGGAGCTGCCGGGGCTGCTGGACTGGCTGGAGTGGGGCGCCGTGACCCTCGATCTGCGGGTGCTGGGCGCGGGGGCCGCAATGGAGGCACCGGCCCCACCGGCGGGCGTCGCCGCGGGCGGCGGGCCACGCGCGGCCGTCCACGCGCGGGCCGGGGCGGCGGCGCGCGTCGCCGCTGGAGTCGTTCCGCCCGTGACGGTCCTCGACGGAGCCGTTCCGGCGGGGGGATCCGTACAGGGGGCCGCGGTATGGCTGCGGCCCCCTGGGCGTGGAGGCGAGGTCGAGGCCTCGCTGCCGGCCATGCCGGCTCTGGGGCGCGAGGGGAGCGCCCCCGATCTCGTACGGCTGGTGGACACGGTGGCAGCGCACTGTCACCGGGTCCGGCTGCGGCGCCTGTGCGCCGGACTGCCGACCGCCTGCCGGCGGGATCAGCCGTTGGCCTTCTCGTAGGCCTCGCGAATGGTCGCGGGAACACGGCCGCGGTCGTTGACCTCGTAACCGTTCTCCTTCGCCCAGGCGCGGATCGCCGCGGTGTCCTGGTTGCCACCGGAAGCGGCACGCGCCTTTCCGCGTCCGCCCGACGCACGGCCTCCGGTACGCCGACCGCCCTTCACATAGGGGTCGAGAAGGCCGCGCAGCTTGTCCGCATTGGCGGTCGTGAGATCGATCTCGTATGTCTTGCCGTCCAGCGCGAACGTCACGGTCTCGTCCGCCTCGCCGCCGTCGAGGTCGTCGACAAGAAGGACCTGAACCTTCTGTGCCACCGGATTTCCTTTCATCGATAACGTTGAGGGCCGGGGGTTGCGGCGTCCGCCGTTTCGCCGCCCCTGTTATATGCAGTACTGCAGTACGTCGGAAAGCAAACCGCTTTTGCCGGAAAAACACAAACCCCTGGGAGAGGACCGGTAGAGCACCGGCGGACCGTCTCCGTCCGGAAACATGCGCGTTTCGGACATAGGGAACCGGGGCAATGACGATCACAGATGCAGAAGCATCCGGCTGTTGCCCAAGGTGTTCGGTTTCACTCGTTCGAGACCCAGGAACTCCGCGACGCCCTCGTCATAGGAACGCAAGAGCTCCGCGTACACATCGGTGTCGACCGGTGTCTCCCCGATCTCCACGAAGCCGTGCTTCCCGAAGAAGTCCACTTCGAAGGTCAGGCAGAAAACCCGGCGAACGCCGAGCCAGCGCGCGGTCTGCAGCAACTTCTCCAGCAACTGGTGGCCGACCCCGGCGCCCTTGAGACCGGGCTTCACCGCGAGAGTGCGGACTTCCGCGAGGTCCTCCCACATGACGTGCAGCGCGCCGCAGCCGACCACGTCGGCGTTGTCGTCGCGTTCCGCGACCCAGAACTCCTGGATGTCCTCGTAAAGCGTGACCGTGGCTTTGTCGAGCAGGATGCGGTCACGGACGTAGGCGTCGAGGAGGCGGCGCACGGCCGGGACATCGCTGGTCCGGGCACGCCGGACGGTGATGGCTTTTGCGGAGACTTCAGGACGCTCTGCTGACATGAGCGGACGCTATCGCCCGTCCGCGGCCCCGGCCGAGCCGGGGTTCTCCTCTTGCCGGGCTTCGGGCGCTTGCTGTTGCCGGGCTTCGGTCGCCCCCTGTTGCGCGGCCTCTTGTGCGGCTTCCTGTTGCCGCGGTTCGGTGGCTTGAACGGTTTCCGGGCCCTGGACGATGCGTACGGCGTCGCTGAGGGCCTGGCGCTGTTCCTCGCTCATCATCCCGAAGAAGGCGACGAGTGCGGCGGCCGGGTTGTCGCTCTGTGACCAGGCGTCGTTCATGAGGGCGGCGGCGTACGCGGCCCGTGTCGAGACGGCCTCATATCGATAGGCCCGCCCTTCCGCCTCGCGGCGGACCCAGCCCTTCTGATGGAGATTGTCCAAAACGGTCATCACGGTGGTGTACGCGATGGAGCGTTCCTGCTGGAGGTCTTCCAGGACTTCTCGAACGGTCACCGGGCGGTTCCACTTCCACACCCGCGTCATGACCGCGTCTTCGAGTTCTCCCAATGGGCGAGGCACAACTCAGAACAATAGTGGGAGATCCCGGCAATGGCGTGCCGGACGTGCACTAAGCCTGCGAATAGGAACAAAAAGGGCGTCCTCGAAGCCGCATCGGGACGCGCCTGCCCGGCGCACCGGCTCAGGCGTCGCCGGCGGAGGCCTGACGCGCACCCTCCGCGCGCGCGAGGGCGGCGTCGACGGCGGCGTCCTCCTTGGCCTTGGCGGCCCCGCCCTGGGTCTTCACGATGACCCTGACCACACCGATGAAGAACAGGGCCATCACGACCGGAGGCACGAGCGCGGAGACGTAGTCCATGCGTCCAGAGTAGCCACGGGGCAGCGGGCGAAAGGTACGGGGTACGCCGAACCGCCCCGGCTTTCATCCCAAAGCCACCCGCGCCCGACGACGATGCCCGCACCGGGGGTGCGGGCGGGAAGGCCGACCCGGCGGGAGGCCGGTGCTGCTCAGCCGGCGGCCAGCTGGCGGTTCTCGGCCGGGTCCGCCGGAGGCGCCGGCTTGCGGCGCGGGAAGACCTCCCCCGGCGTCGGGATGGGCCGCTTCGGCGTGGCCGGCTCCGTGGCGGGCCGCTCCGCAGGCGCCGGCCCAGGCTTGGGCGCCGGCTTCGTCACAGGGCTCTGTGCGGGCTTCTGCGCCGGTTTCTGCGGCTCCTCGGCCTGCCAGGGTCCGCAGTCCGTCCCGCCGCCCGAAAGGGCCAGCAGGCGGGTGCGTGAGGGCGGTACGGCGGGCGCGGGCACCTTGCGCGCACCCTGCGCGAACCGGGCCCGTACGTCCTGCTCGGCCAGCGCCTGACAGCGGTCCAGCAGCGCGGCCGCCACCGGGTTGCCGCGCAGCGCCCGCAGCGCGGCGAGATCGTCCGGCGTCGGCCGGTGCCCGGCTCCCAGCGCCTCCTCCAGAAGGGTGAGATACCCGGCGGCGGTACCCGGGAGTGCGGCCCGGTACCGGCCGAGGTCGGCCACCAGGAAAGCGCGCAGTCTCGCCCCCTCGCACATCGCCTCGTCGAGCGACTCCGCGAGCCGGAAACAGTCCTTGACGTCCTCGGCGGACGCTTGGCCGGGGTGAAGGGCGAGGGCGAGGGCGCGGCGGAGCACACGCAGCTCCTCCACGCCGAACGCCATGCCGCCGCGGGATCCGTATGGCGTGGGCATGCGGCGACGCTACCGCTAATCGGACAAAAGTGACGGATCGGGACGTTTTTTCGACGCGTGTCGCTCTCGGTTTCCCCCGACCGGGGCCACGGACACGACCCACGCGCGCGTGAAACGAGAGAACCGGCGCTCCAGGAGGGCGCCGGTCACCTCACAACCGCGACACGTTCCGCTCGTACACCAGGCGCAGCCCGATCAGCGTCAGCCACGGCTGGTGCTCGTCGATCACGGAGGACTCGCCCAGCACCATCGGCGCGAGCCCGCCGGTGGCGATCACCGTGACGTCGTCCGGGTCGTCGGCCAGCTCCCGCGCCATCCGGCTGACGACCCCGTCGACCTGCCCTGCGAAGCCGTACACGATGCCGGCCTGCATGGCCTCGACGGTGTTCTTGCCGATCACGCTGCGCGGCCGGGCCACCTCGATCTTCCGCAGCTGGGCGCCCTTCACACCGAGCGCCTCCACCGAGATCTCGATGCCGGGCGCGATGACGCCGCCGACGTACTCCCCGCGCGCGGAGACCGCGTCGAACGTGGTCGCCGTACCGAAGTCGACGACGATCGCCGGGCCGCCGTACAGCTCGACGGCCGCGACCGCGTTGATGATCCGGTCGGCGCCGACCTCCTTGGGGTTGTCCGTGAGGATCGGCACGCCGGTCTTCACGCCCGGCTCGACCAGGACCGCGGGGACGTCGCCGTAGTAGCGCCGGGTGACCTCGCGCAGCTCGTGCAGCACCGACGGGACCGTCGCGCAGATCGCGATGCCGTCGATGCCGTCGCCCAGCTCCTCGCCGAGCAGCGGGTGCATGCCCATCAGGCCCTGCAGCAGCACCGCCAGCTCGTCCGCCGTGCGGCGCGCGTCCGTGGAGATGCGCCAGTGCTCGACGATGTCCTCGCCGTCGAACAGTCCGAGGACGGTGTGCGTGTTGCCGACGTCGATCGTGAGCAGCATGGCCGTTACTCCGCCTCGCGCAGGTCCAGGCCGATGTCCAGGATCGGCGACGAGTGGGTGAGCGCGCCGACGGCCAGGAAGTCCACGCCCGTGTCGGCGTACACGCGCGCGATGTCGAGCGTCAGCCGGCCGGAGGCCTCCAGCAGCGCCCGGCCGCGGACGATCCCGACGGCCTCCGCGCACTCGTGGGGCGTGAAGTTGTCCAGCAGGATCAGGTCCGCGCCCGCGTCGACCACCTCGCGCAGCTGGTGCAGGGTGTCGACCTCGACCTCGATCGGCACCTCCGGGAACTGCTCCCGGACAGCCTTGAAAGCCTGCGCGACGCCACCGGCGGCCACCACGTGGTTGTCCTTCACCAGGGCCGCGTCGGACAGCGACATGCGGTGGTTGACACCGCCGCCGCAGCGGACGGCGAACTTCTCCAGCGAACGCAGCCCGGGGGTCGTCTTGCGGGTGTCCCGCACCCGCGTCTTGGTGCCCTCCAGCGCGTCCGCCCACGCGCGCGTGGCGGTCGCGATGCCGGACAGGCGGCACAGGATGTTCAGCGCGCTGCGCTCGGCGGTCAGCAGGTCACGCGTGCGGGTGGTGACCGACAGCAGCTTCTGTCCGGCCTCGACCCGGTCGCCGTCCTCGACGTGCCGCTCGACCTCGAACTCGGCGGTGCAGACCACGGAGAGCACGGCCTCGGCGACCCTGAGGCCCGCCACGACGCCCGCCTCGCGCGCGGTGAAGTCACCGGTGGCGACGGCCTCCTCGGGGATGGTCGCGACGGTCGTCACGTCCACGCCGCCGTCCAGGTCCTCCTGGATGGCCACATTGGCGATGTCCTCGACCTCTACGGGATCGAGCCCGGCGGCGGCCAGCAGCTCGGCGAGCGCGGGGTCGAGCCCGCTCTCCAGGTACTCCTCGTCGCCCTCGGCGCCGCAGGCGCAGCCGTCGCCGCAGCCGCCGGTGGGGGCGAGGGGAAGGTCGTCGGTGCTCACGTTCGTCACTGCTCCTGGGGCGCTGGGTGTTACCGGGTAGGGGGGAAGTCTGCGGTGTCGGTGGTGTGCACGGCCAGCGACCGGTCGGGGTTCAGCCGTACGACGATGTGGCGCCGCCAGTGGGTGTCGTCGCGCTCGGGGCTGTCCTCGCGCCAGTGGCAGCCGCGGGTCTCCTCGCGCAGCCGCGCGGCGGCGACCAGGACGCGGGCGACGCACAGGAGGTTGGTGGCCTCCCAGGTGTCGACGCCGGGCTCGGCGGTCTTGCCGTTCTCGTCGAGGGCGTCCCGGGCCTCGCTGTGCAGCTGCTGGAGCTGCCCGGCAGCCTTCGCGAGGGAATCCTCCGAGCGCAGCACGCCCGCGCCCTCGGTCATGATCCGCTGGATGGCGAACCGGGTCTCGGGGGCGAGCAGCGGGTGCGCCGGCCTCTCGGGCTCCGGGACGGTCTGGGGCACGCGCGCGTGGAGGGCGTTCTCCGCTCGCACGGCGGCGATGTCGGCGGCGATCCGCTCGGCGTAGACGAGACCTTCGAGGAGGGAGTTGGAGGCGAGCCGGTTCGCGCCGTGCACGCCGGTGCAGGCGACCTCGCCGCACGCGTACAGGCCGGGCACGGTCGTACGCCCCTGCGCGTCGGTGCGGACGCCTCCGGAGGCGTAGTGGGCGGCCGGGGCGATCGGGATGGGCTCGGTGACCGGGTCGATGCCGTTGGCGCGGCAGGCGGCCAGGATGGTCGGGAAGCGGTGCTCCCACATCTCGGCGCCGAAGTGCCGGGCGTCGAGGAACATGTGCTCGGCGTCCTGCTCCAGCATCCGCCGCAGGATGCCCTTGGCGACGATGTCCCGGGGCGCCAGCTCGGCCAGCTCGTGCTGCCCGACCATGAAGCGCACCCCGTCGGCGTCGACCAGGTGGGCGCCCTCGCCGCGCACCGCCTCGGACACCAGCGGCTGCTGGCCCTCGGCCTCCGGGCCGAGGAACAGCACGGTCGGGTGGAACTGCACGAACTCCAGGTCGCTGACCTCGGCGCCCGCGCGCAGCGCCAGCGCCACGCCGTCACCGGTCGACACGGACGGGTTGGTGGTCGCGGAGAACACCTGGCCCATGCCGCCGGTCGCGAGGACCACCGCGGGGGCGTGCACGGCGCCCACGCCGTCGTGCTGGCCCTCGCCCATCACGTGCAGTGTCACACCGGCCGTACGGCCCTCGGCGTCGGTGAGCAGGTCCAGCACGAGCGCGTTCTCGACGGTGCGCAGCCCACGCGCGCGTACCGCCTCCACGAGCGCCCGGGAGACCTCCGCGCCGGTCGCGTCGCCGCCCGCGTGGGCGATCCGGCGCCGGTGGTGGCCGCCCTCACGGGTGAGGTGGATGTCGCCCTCGTCGTCGGTGTCGAAGTGGGCACCGGTGGAGATCAGCCGCCGCACCGCGTCGGGGCCCTCGGTGACGAGGATCCGTACGGCCTCCTCGTCGCACAGGCCCGCGCCGGCCACCAGCGTGTCCCCGAGGTGCTGTTCGGGCGTGTCGCCCTCGCCGAGCGCCGCGGCGATGCCGCCCTGCGCCCAGCGCGTGGAGCCGTCATCCAGACGGGCCTTGGTGACGACGACGGTCGTCAGACCCGCGGCCTCACAGCGCAGGGCCGCCGTCAGACCGGCCACCCCGGAGCCGACGACGACCACGTCCGCCGGGATGGACCACCCGGGGGCGGGCGCGTGCAGTCGTATGCCTGTGCTGGTGCCTGTGCTGGTCACGAGGCGGCTCCGAAGGTGAGAGGGAGGTTGTCGATCAGCCGGGTCGTGCCGACCCGGGCGGCGACGGCGAGGACGGCCTCGCCGGTGAAGTCGTCACCGATCTCGGCGAAGTCGGACGGGTCGACGAGGGCCAGGTAGTCCAGTTCGAGCGGCGGGGAGAGACGCGCGGCCTCCTCCAGCACCTGCCGTGCGGCCGCGCGGACGGCCGCCGGGCCGCCGGGGGACGCCGTGGCGACCGCGTGCGCGTCGGCGGCCGCGCGGGACTCCCCGAGGGCGCTCAGCGCCTCGGCACGCGCGTGCGTGGAGGGAACTTCACGGGCACGCGCGCGCAGCGCCTCCTGCGCGGCGTGCCGGTCGCGGCCCGCGAACAGCGCCCGGGACAGCGCGAGCGCGGTACGGCGCTCCTCCGCCGAGAGGTAGCGGTTGCGGCTGGACAGGGCGAGCCCGTCCTCCTCGCGCACGGTCGGTACGCCGACGATCTCGACGCCGAAGTTCAGGTCCCGCACCATGCGCCGGATCAGGGCCAGCTGCTGGGCGTCCTTCTGGCCGTACAGGGCCACGTCGGGGCGGGTGAGGTGCAGCAGCTTGGCGACGACGGTGAGCATGCCGTCGAAGTGGCCGGGCCGCGAGGCGCCCTCCAGGCGTTCGCCCATGGGGCCCGCGGTGATCCGGACCTGGGGGGCGCCGCCGGGGTAGACCTCGTCCACGGACGGCGCGAACACCGCGTCCGCACCGGCCTGCTCGGCGATCTTCAGGTCGGCGTCCAGGGTGCGGGGGTAGCGGTCCAGGTCCTCGCCCGCGCCGAACTGCAGCGGGTTGACGAAGACGGTGACGACGACCTCGCCGTCCGGTCCCGCGATCTCGCGTGCCGTGCGGATCAGGGTGGCGTGGCCCTCGTGCAGGGCGCCCATGGTCATCACGACGGCGCGGCGGCCGTGGCGCACACGCGCGTGCAGTTCGCCGGCGGTGCTCAGCAGGACGGTGGTCATCGGTCGTTCCCCTCGGTGCCGTGAGTGCCGTTCGTGCCGCCGGCGCCGTCGGCCAGCACGCCGAGCAGGTCCTCGGCGAGTTCGGGCTTCAGCAGGCCGTGTGCGAGCGCCCGGTCGGCGGTCGCGCGGGCCATCGCGACGTAGCCCGCGACGGTCTGCGGGGCGTGCTTGCGCAGCTCGGTGATGTGCGCGGCGACCGTGCCGGCGTCCCCGCGCGCGACGGGCCCGGTGAGCGCCAGGTCACCGGAGCGCAGCGCGTTGTCCAGGGCGGCGCCGAGCAGCGGGCCGAGCATCCGGTCGGGCGCCCCGACGCCCGCGGTGCGCAGCAGCTCCATCGACTGGGCGACCAGGGTCACCAGGTGGTTGGCGCCGAGCGCGAGGGCCGCGTGGTACAGCGGGCGGTTCTGCTCGCTGATCCACTCGGGCTCGCCGCCCATCTCGATCACGAGGGCCTCGGCGGCCAGCCGCAGCTCCTCGGGCGCGGTGACGCCGAAGGAGCAGCCGGCCAGGCGCTGGACGTCCACGGGGGTGCCGGTGAAGGTCATCGCCGGGTGCAGGGCCAGCGGCAGCGCGCCCGCGCGCAGGGCCGGGTCGAGGACCCCCGCGCCGTACCGGCCGGAGGTGTGCACGAGCAGCTGCCCCGGCCGAACCGCGCCGGTCTCGGCGAGGCCGGTGACCAGGCCGGGCAGGACGTCGTCGGGGACGGTGAGCAGCACCAGGTCGGCGCGCCTGAGGACTTCGGCTGGCGGCACCAGCGGCACGTCCGGGAGCATGGTCTCGGCGCGCCGCCGGGAGGCGTCGGAGACGCCCGAGACGGCCACCGGGCGGTGCCCGGCGAGCTGGAGGGACGCGGCGAGCGCGGGGCCCACGCGGCCGGCGCCGACGACACCGACGGTGAGCCGCGCGGGGCGGTCCTTGAGGTCTGGCTGGTGGACTGTACTCACGCGACGGCGGCCTTCCCGTTCCAGTCCGCTCTGGGTACCGGACGATTTCTCGTCATGTTAACGCTATCTCGGTCCGGCGCCGACTGGTTGTCCACAGGCTGTGGGTTACGCCACGTGTACGCCGCGCAGCCGCGTGTTCGACCATTCCCTGACCGCGGCCTCACGGCGCCCGGCCTCAGGGCGTCAGGCCTCAGGGCGCCGGCGCGCGCCGGATTCCGGCTGCCCGCCCAGGCTCCCGCGCGGCATGATCCGCGCATGACTGATACGGCGGAGCGGGACGAAGAGCGGCAGGCGGAGCAGTCCGCGCGGGAGCGGATGCGGGAGCGGCGCCGGGTCGCCTTCGCCAAGGCGGAGCGCGTGCTGTCGCGTCCGGGCCTGCGGCGCACGATCCGGGAGCGGCTGGCAGCCCTCCAGGAAGCGGCACCCGAGGTGTACGACCTGGACCGGCCCGCGGACATGTACGGCGACGGGATCGTGGCGGACCTGGAGGAGCGGGTCGCGGCCCTGCTCGGCACGGAGGCCGCCGCGTTCTTCCCGACCGGCACGATGGCCCAGCAGGTGGCCCTGCGCTGCTGGGCGGGCCGCACCGGCGACCGCGCGGTCGCCCTGCACGCCCTGGCCCACCCGGAGGTGCACGAACGGCATGCGTTCAGCGAGGTCAGCGGGTTGCGGCCGGTGCGCGTGACCAGTGAGCCCCGGCTGCCGACCGCCGCCGAGATACGCGACTTCGAGGAGCCCTTCGGCACGCTGATGCTGGAACTGCCCCTCCGGGACGCCGGTTTCGTGCTGCCCACCTGGGAGGAACTGACCGAGGTCGTCGAGGCCGCGCGGGAGCGCGACGCGGTGGTGCACTTCGACGGCGCGCGCCTGTGGGAGTGCACGGTCCACTTCGGCCGCCGCCTGGAGGAGATCGCGGGCCTGGCGGACAGCGTCTACGTGTCGTTCTACAAGTCCCTCGACGGCTTCGGCGGCGCCGCGCTGGCCGGACCGAGGACGCTGGTGGAGGAGGCGAAGACCTGGCGGCACCGGTACGGCGGCATGGTCTTCCAGCAGTTCCCCACCGCGCTGTCGGCGCTCGCCGGCCTGGAGCGCGAGCTGCCCCGGCTGCCGGACTACGTGCGGCACGCGCGCGTGGTCGCCGCCGCGCTGCGCGAGGGTTTCGCCGCGGCGGGCGTCCCGTGGGCGCGCGTGCACCCCGGGGAACCGCACACCCACGACTTCCAGGTCTGGCTGCCCTACGACCCGGAGGTCGTGACGGAGGCGGCGGTGCGCCAGGCCGAGGAGACGGGGACGTTCCTCTTCGCCAGTCCCTGGGACCGCGGCGGGCCCGGGCTGTCCTTCAGCGAGGTCGCCGTGCGCGCGCCGGGCCTGGAGTGGACGGCGGACGACGTACGGGCGGCCGTGGCCGACTTCGTGCGCCGGCTGCCCGCAGGGTGATCGCGCGATGGTGCATGCCCGCGCCCGTGATCACAGCGCACGCGGGCGCAGCCACCGGCGCAGGGCGTACCGCACGCGCCCCCGCGCCGGGCGCCCGGCGATGACCGCGTGGAAGCGCCGGTGGTCGCGTATTTCACGCACCAGGTCGACGTCGTGCCGGCCGGGCGCGGGCGGCTCCGGTTCGCCGAGCACGCGGGCGCGGTAACTGTCCAGGAGGTACTGCTGGGTGATGCTCATGGCGGATCGCCTTCTCGGAGGTTCTCGGGTCTCTCGGGACTCTCGGGTCAGGGACTGGTCACCGGCTGCTCGGTGACCGTTCGGGCTCCGCGGCTGCCCCGGTGCCCTCCAGGCTGCCCCCGGCCAGGGCGGGTGTCCCGTGGATTGACGGCTGTCGTCAATCCACGGCGGCGCTGTCAGTGGCCGGGTGCACGATGGAGGGCATGAGCGTGACCATCGACATCACCGGACTGCCACCGGACCGGGTCTCCGTCGTGCCCTCTCCGCTGGCGGAGCTGGGGATGGCCCTGCACGCCCTCAGCGAGCCCGGCCACCACCCCGGCCTCCAGGGCTGGGCGACGGCCGTCTCGTCCCGGCTGGATCCCTGCCTGGCCGACCGGCTGTACGAGGCGGAGTTCCTGTGGCGCACGACGTTCTCGGACGTCTTCGCCCCGTTCGCGGGCATCCCCGGCGGCCACGCGCTCCCCGGTGCCACGCTCGCCGAGGAACTGGACCAGCTGGACAAACTGACGGATGATCAGTTCGTGACCGCAGCGCTGGAGTTCACCTGCCAGCTGCGTTACGACTCCCAGCAGCCCAGCCCGCTGGAGGACCCGGATCTGCGCCGTCGCTCCCTGGAGCTGGCCGCCGCGCGCGGTGCCGTACAGGAGCGGTTCACGCGTCGGCTGCTGGAGGATCCGCCGGCCGTCCGCGCCTGGTTCCGGGAGCTGATGCTCGACTGCGAAGAGGCGTTCTTCGCCGATGTCTGGGCCCGCGTCCAGCCCCAGCTCGCCGCGGACGCCCGGCACAAGACCGAGCTGCTGCGCCGCAAGGGCCTCGCCGAGGCCCTGTCGTCCCTTTCGGGAGCCGTCTCGCTGGACCAGGAGGCCGCACTCATCACCGTCGACAAGCTCCTGGTGGGCCACACCGCCACGGGGGACGGCGGCCTGGTCCTCGTTCCGACGAGCCTGGGCTGGCCGCACGTGATGGTGCTGCACCGGTACGGCTGGCAGCCCGCGATCACCTATCCCGCGAGCGGCGCGCGACCGCAGACCCCGTCCGTCGAACAGCTCACGCGCCGCCTGGAGGCGCTGGCCCACCCGGTACGGATGCAGCTGTGCCGGCATCTCGCGAGGTCCGCGCACACCACGGGCGAACTGGCCGACGCCCACGGCATGTCGGCCCCGGAGATATCCCGGCACCTCGCGGTGCTGAAGAAGGCGGGCCTGATCACCGGCTGCCGCCGAGGCAGGTACGTCCAGCATCAGCTGGACCTGGCGGCGGTCGCCCGGCTGGGCAGCGACTTCATCGAGGGCGTCCTGCGCTGAATCCGCGCCTGCGCGGCTCCCGCGTCAGCCCGTGCCCGCGGGGGCTGACGCGGGGCCGGTCTCAGCCGTGGCCGTGGAGTCAGCCGGCAGGCTCCCGGCCTCCGGGGACACGCCGACGCCCGCCGCCCCAGCCGTGACCACGCAGGCACCGGCAGGGGAGGGCTCAGCCGTGCCCGCCCGCGCGCACCAGCCCCGTCTCGTAGGCCAGCACCACGACCTGGACCCGGTCGCGCAGCCCGAGCTTGGTCAGGATGCGGCCCACATGGGTCTTCACCGTCGCCTCGCTCAGCACCAGCCGGGCCGCGATCTCACCGTTGGACAGACCCTGCGCGACCAGCACCATCACCTCGCGCTCCCGGTCGGTGAGCCGCTCCAGTTCCTTGTGCTGCGGCTCCTTGCCGGCGGAGGGCAGCATCGGCGCGAAGCGGTCCAGCAGGCGCCGGGTGGTGGAGGGCGCCACGACCGCGTCGCCGCTGTGCACGGCACGGATCGCGGCCAGCAGATCACCCGGCGGTACGTCCTTGAGCATGAAGCCGGAGGCGCCCGCCTTCAGCCCGGAGAAGGCGTACTCGTCCAGGTCGAACGTGGTCAGGATCAGCACCTTGGGCGGGTTGGGCTCGGCGCAGATCCGCCGGGTGGCCTCCACGCCGTCCAGCTTCGGCATGCGGACGTCCATCAGGACGACGTCGACGGCCGTGGACCGCAGCACCTGCAGGGCCTCGACGCCGTCGCCCGCCTCCGCGACGACCTCCATGTCCGGCTGGGCGGCGAGCACCATCCGGAATCCGGTGCGCAGCAGCACCTGGTCGTCGACGAGCATCACGCGGATCGTCATCGGGCCTCTTTCGTTCGGGGCGGTGAGTGTTGCTTCAGGGAGCGGGTGTCACGTGTGTCAACGGGGGCGTGCGGCTGCGTCAGTGCGCCGGTTTGAGCGGCAGCAGGGCGCTGATGCGGAATCCTCCGCCCGGGCGCGGGCCTGCGTCCAGGGTGCCGCCGACCATGCCGACCCGCTCGCGCATGCCGATCAGGCCGTGCCCCCGGCCGTCGACGCCGCCCTCCTCGTACAGCTCGTGCGGGGCGCCCTTGCCGTCGTCCTCGACGAGCAGGCCGAGCCCGTCGTCGAAGTACACCAGCCGCACGCTCGCGCCGGCGTTGGGCCCGCCGTGCTTGCGCGTGTTGGTGAGCGCCTCCTGCACGATCCGGTAAGCGGTCAGCTCCACCCCGCTGGGCAGCGGGCGCGGGGTGCCCTCGACCTTGAAGTCGACCGGGAGGCCCGAGCTGCGGCATTGCTCGATCAGGTCGTCGATCTGCTCGACGTCCGGCTGGGGGACGTACTCCCCGCCCTCCTGGTGCTCCCCGGTGCGCAGCACGCCCAGCAGGCGGCGCATCTCGGCGAGGGCCTGACGGCCGGTGGAGGAGATCGTCTCCAGGGCGTTCTTGGCCTGGTCGGGGGCGGTGTCGAGGACATACGCGGCGCCGTCCGCCTGCACCACCATCACCGACACGTTGTGCGCGACGACGTCGTGCAGCTCACGCGCGATACGGGCGCGCTCGGCGGCCACCGCGACCTTCGACTGCGCCTCGCGCTCCTTCTCCAGGCGGGCCGCGCGCTCCTCCAGCTGGGCGAAGTACGCGCGCCGGGTGCGCATGGAGTCACCGAGCACCCAGGCCAGCGCGAACGGCACGGTCTGGAAGACAGCGATGGCGACCTGCCCGGCGAAGCTGGAGTGCTCGGCCGGCCAGCGGATCTGCGCGAGGACCGCCGCGCAGAGACTGACCGCGAGGGCGAGCCGGGAGGCCCAGCGCGCACCGATCGCCGCCACCGTGTAGGTGATCACCAGCAGCGCGAAGTCGGCGGCGGTCGTCTCGATGTCCAGCACCAGCTGGGCCAGCCCGGTCGCGAGGGCGACCAGCAGCATCGGCTCGGGGAAACGGCGGCGCAGCGCGACCACGACGCACAGGATGGTGGACACCGCCAGCCCGGCCGCGAGCGGCATGTGGTGCTGGCCGGGCCCCCCGCTCACGCTCGCCACGACCATTCCGGACAGCCCGAACAGGACGACGGCCCAGAAGGTGTCGACCCCGGTCGGGTGGCGGCGGAGAAAGTCGTAGAGGCGCTGCACGTAACCCAGAGTAGGGAAACCGGACGCGTGCAGGGGTCAACCGGAGGGCCGATCCGCGCCGGTCGCGCGTACTCCGCAAGGTGGAGGAAGTGATCATCTGTGCGCCTAGTCTGTTGCGGTGACGGATGAGACGGCACGGCAAGCGGAACGGTCCCCCGGCGACGGGCACGACGCCAGCGGCCTGCGCGGCTGGCGTACGGCGACCGAGGCGGCGCTGTACGGCCCCGGCGGCTTCTACCGCCGTCCGGAGGGCCCTGCCGGGCATTTCCGTACGTCCGTGCACGCGTCCCCGTTGTTCGCGCAGGCCGTGGCCCGGCTGCTGTGCCGCCTCGACGAGGCGCTGGAACGGCCTCCGGTGCTGGACTTCGTCGACATGGGGGCGGGGCGGGGCGAGCTGGTCACCGGCGTGCTCGCGGCTCTGCCGGCCGATGTGACCGCACGCGTGCGTGCGTACGCCGTCGAGCTCGCCGACCGCCCGGCCGGACTGGACGAACGGATCACCTGGCGGGACACACCCCCGGTCGCCGTCACGGGGCTGCTGTTCGCCAACGAGTGGCTGGACAACGTGCCCGTGGACGTCGCCGAGGTCGACCCCGCGGGAGTCCCCCGGCTGGTGCTCGTCGCCGACGACGGCAGCGAGCGGCTCGGGGAGCCCGTGACCGGCGCGGACGCGGACTGGCTCGCGCGCTGGTGGCCCCTGCCCGCGGAGGAAGGGCTGCGCGCGGAGATCGGGCTGCCCCGGGACCTGGCGTGGACGTCGGTGGTGGACCGGGTGGTGCGCGGGCTCGCGGTCGCCGTGGACTACGCGCACACCGTCGACGCGCGTCCCCCGTTCGGGACCCTCACCGGCTTCCGGGAAGGGCGTGAGACGGCGCCCGTGCCGGACGGGTCATGCGACATCACGGCGCACGTCGCCCTGGACGCGTGTGCGGCGGCTCCCACGGCGCACACACCCTCGGACACGCCCGGGGAGGCGGCGTGCACGACGTGCGACCCGGCGCGGACGATCGCGGGAGCGCCGCGCCCGCCCGAACACACGCCCCACGGCTCCTCGGACCCGCCCGACGCGCCTCCGGGCACGGCTCGCACACCCAAGACCACGGCGCGCACGCCCGCGGACGTCCCGCAGGGTCCGGCGCGCACGCCCTGGAACACGGCGCAGGAACCCTCTGGTGCGCCGCGCGCACTGCCGGCCGCGCGCCTGCTCACGCAGCGCGCCGCTCTGCACGCCCTGGACATCACCGGCGCACGCCCCCCGCTCGCGCTGGCCTCCACGGACCCCACCGCCTACGTGCGTGCCCTGGCGAGCGCCGGAGAGGCCGCCGAACTCACCGCCCCCGGCGGTCTCGGCGACTTCGGCTGGCTGGTCCAGCCGGTTGGCATTCCGGACCCACTCGCCTGAGCCGGCCGGCCCCTTGTCCGTGGCCGGCCTACTTGTCGATGTCGCCGACCACGAAGAACATCGAGCCCAGGATCGCCACCATGTCCGCCACCAGCGTCCCCGGCAGCAGCTCGGTCAGCGCCTGGATGTTGTTGTACGACGCCGAGCGCAGCTTCAGCCGGTACGGCGTCTTCTCGCCCTTGCTGACCAGGTAGTAGCCGTTGATGCCGAGCGGGTTCTCGGTCCACGCGTACGTATGCCCCTCGGGCGCCTTCAGCACCTTCGGCAGCCGCTGGTTGATGGGCCCGGGCGGCAGCTCGGCGATCCGGTCCAGACAGGCGTCGGCCAGGTCCAGCGCGTTGTGCGTCTGCTCCAGCAGGACCTCGAAACGGGCAAGGCAGTCGCCCTCGCGCCGGGTGACGACCCTCAGCACGTCCTGGAGGGAGCCGTACGCCAGGTACGGCTCGTCGCGGCGCAGGTCGAAGTCGACGCCCGAGGCGCGCGCGATGGGCCCGCTCACTCCGTAGGCGTGCACGATTTCCGGCGTCATCGCGCCGACCCCGCGCGTGCGCCCCCGGAAGATCTCGTTGCCGAGCACCAGGTCGTCGAAGACGTCCATGCGCGAGCGCACGTCGGCGACGGCGGCACGCGCGCGTGCCGTCCAGCCGGCCGGCAGATCCTCCTTGAGGCCGCCGACGCGGTTGAACATGTAGTGCATGCGCCCGCCGGAGACCTCCTCCATGACGTTCTGCAACACCTCGCGCTCGCGGAAGGCGTAGAACACCGGGGTGATGCCGCCCAGCTCCAGCGGGTAGGACCCGAGGAACATCAGGTGGTTCAGCACCCGGTTCAGCTCGGCGAGCAGCGTGCGCGTCCACACCGCCCGCTCGGGCACCTCCATGCCGAGCATCCGCTCCACGGCGAGGACGACGCCCAGCTCGTTCGAGAACGCCGACAGCCAGTCGTGGCGGTTGGCGAGCATGATGATCTGGCGGTAGTCGCGGGCCTCGAAGAGCTTCTCGGCGCCCCTGTGCATATAGCCGATCACCGGTTCCGCGCGCACGATGCGCTCCCCGTCCAGCACGAGCCTGAGCCGCAGCACGCCGTGCGTGGACGGGTGCTGGGGCCCGATGTTGAGCACCATGTCGGTGCTCTCCGCGGCGCCGCCGATTCCGACCGTGGTCTCCGTCGTAGGAGTCATGGCCCCAGTTTCCCCTACGTACGCTGGGCCCATGGAAACGGGGAGCCCGGAGGAGACCGGGATACCAGGGGCCGAGCCGGCGTGGCGGGGGCTGCATCCCGCTCTGGTGCGGGTGCGGCGGCTGCTCGTGGTCGTGTGGGCGGCGGTGCTCACAGTGGCCGTCGGGTTGCTGCTGGGCCTGCTCGTGGGGCCCGCGTGGGCCGCCTTCGCGCTGCTGCCGCCGGCCGTCGCCGCGTGGTGCTGGCCGCTGGTGGAGCGCAACTGGCGCTCATGGCGCTACGCCGAGCGCGGGGACGACCTGCTGATCAGCCGCGGTGTCCTGTGGCACGAGGAGACGGTGGTGCCGTACGGGCGGATGCAGCTGGTGGAGGTCACCTCCGGGCCCGTGGAGCGGCGCTTCGGGCTGGCCACCGTGCAGCTGCACACGGCGGCCGCCGCGACGGACGCCACCATCCCCGGCCTGTCCCCGGCCGAGGCGGAGCGGCTGCGCGACCGGCTCACCGAGCTGGGCGAAGCGCGAACGGCGGGCCTGTGACGACCCCTGGCCACGACGACACCGCGGACGGCATAGCCGCCACAGACCACGACTTGGCCGCCCCGGACCGCACAGGCGGCGCAGACGGCGCTGCCGACGCCGGGAGCGCCCAGGGCGCTGAGGGGCGCGCGGCCGTGATCGAGCGCCGGCTGCACCCCGTCACACCCTTCCGGCGGGCGTGGGCGCCGATCGCCGTACTCGCCGGATGGGCGGTGCACGACCCGGACACGACGCAGCGGCAGCTGGACCGGCTGACCACCACCGTGCTGCTGCTGGGGCTCGCCGTGCTGGTGCCGGTCGCCGGCCTCTACGGCTTCCTGTCCTGGTGGTTCACGCACTTCGCGGTCACCGACACCGAACTGCGCATCCGCACCGGCCTGTTGTTCCGGCGCACGGCGCACATCCGGCTGGAGCGCATCCAGGCCGTGGACGTCTCCCGTCCCCTCCTCGCGCGCGTGGCGGGCGTCGCCAAGCTGCGGATCGACGTCGTGGGCGCCGACGACAAGGACGACCTGGCCTTCCTGGGTGAGCAGGAGGCGCGCGCCCTGCGCGCGGAACTGCTCGCGCGCGCGGCGGGTTTCGCCCCCGAGACGGCGCGCGAAGTCGGCGAGGCACCGGCGCACGAGCTGCTGCGCGTACCCCCGCGCGCGCTGGCGCTCTCCCTGGCGCTGACGGGCGCCACCTGGGGCTCGTTGTGCGCCGCGGTCGTCGTACCGACCGTGCTGTGGCTCACCACCGACAACCTGTGGACGGTCCTCGCGACCACCCTGCCGCTGCTCGGCGCGGCCGGCGCGAGCAGCGCGAGGCGGTTCGCCGGCGAGTTCGACTGGAAGGTGAGCGAGTCACCGGACGGGCTGCGCATCGACCACGGGCTGCTCGACCGTACGCACGAGACGGTCCCGCCCGGCCGGGTGCAGACCGTGCGGATCGTGGAACCGCTGCTGTGGCGGCGGCTCGGCTGGGTGCGGGTGGAGCTGGACGTGGCCGGGTCCGACAACTCGGTGCTGGTGCCGGTCGCCCCGCGCCCGGTCGCCGAGTCGGTCATCGCGCGCGTGCTGCACGGCGTGACGGTGCCTCAGGCGCTGAAGCGTCCCCCGGACCGGGCCCGCTGGTGCCTGCCGGTGTGGTGGCGCGGCCACCGGCTCGCGGTCACCGACACCGTGTTCGCCGCCCGGCACGGTCTGCTGGGCCGTCGGCTCTCGCTGGTCCCGCATGCCAAGGTGCAGAGCGTACGGCTGAGTCAGGGGCCGTGGGGGCGGCTCTGGCGGCTCGCCGACGTCCATGTGGACACGGGGGCCGACAAGACCGTGGCGGCCCGTCTGCGGGGCGCCGAGGAGGCCGCGCGGCTGCTGCACGCCCAGGCGGAGAGGTCCCGCACGGGCCGCCGGGACGCCCGCCCGGACCGCTGGATGACATGAGGCCCGGCTCCCTGAGCGGGAAGCCGGGCCCCGTCGTCCTCGTGGCCGGTGGGAACTCAGGAAGCCGCGCTGCGCAGCCTCTGCACGTCGATCTGCTCGGTCTCGTCGTGCGCGGTCAGGTCGATGACCTGGCCGACGCCCTGTGACTGTGCGTCGGCCTGCTTGAACACGGCCTCGGACTCGGCCTTGTGCACGGCGAGGGCCTCCTCGCCGACGACGTCGGCGAGATCCTCGTTCTGCACGGAGTCCAGCGCGGCCTTCGGTGTGCCCTTCTGGGTGCCGAAGAAGTCGAAACCGCCCTCGACCGCCGGGCGCCGCGCGGGTGTGGCCGGTACGACGGCCACCGCGGTCGGCACCGTGAAGTGCCCGGCGGGCGCCCGCGTCCCGGCCTTGGCGGGCTCGGCCGGTGCCGTGGGGGTGGCGGCCGCGCGCGCATGCCCGCCGGCCGCCTCGAGCTGCCCCTGCGCCTCGTCCTCCTGGGCGGCCGGCGCACCGGTCTCGCTCCGAGAGGCACCGGCGCGGTCCGTCACTGCGCCTTCCGCCGTACTGTCGACCGCACCTTCGCGGGCGTCCGCCGCGGCGGCTCCCGCTGCGGTGACGGCATCGGCCGCGCCCGCGTCGGACCTGCGCCCTTCGGGCTTGCCCGCCGGGACGGCATCGGCAACGGCGCCGGCGCCGGACTCGTCGGCGTCGGCTTCGCGGGCCTCGGGTGCGGCCGGCGTCCCAGCCGTGTCCCCGGCAGCCGCGGCCTCGGAGACCGCGGGTGTCGACGCTTCCGCGGCTTCCGTCACGGCGTCGGCCGAGGCGTCCGCGTCGAACCGGGCCAGGGCCGTCAGTGCCTGCCGGTACAGCCCGGCGCCCTCGGGCGAGAACACGGCGCAGGCCGTCGGCTCGTCCCCCGGGTCCTCCTCGGCGTCAGAGGCGAGCGCAGCGGCCTCGGCGGCCTCGGCGGCTTCCTCCACCGCGGCCGGCTCCGGCTCGGCACGGCGCGCGGGCGGCAACGCCGGCGCGGACGACGGCACGGCGGCCTCGATCTCCAGCAGCCGGCGTCCTTCCAGGGCGCTCGCGCGCTCGGTCTCCGCCGTGGCGTACCGGCGCAGCAGGGCCGCGTGCTCGTTGCGCAGGCCGGCCAGCTCGGCGCGCTTGGCGCGCAGCCGTTGCTCCAGCTTGGCGCGCAGCTCGCGCGACTCCTCCAGGTCGGTCTCCAGTTCGGCGACCCGTTCCTCGTACCGCCATTCGTCGCCGGCACGCGCGCGTGTCAGCTCGGCGACCCGCTTGCCCGCCTGCGCGTCCCAGCGGCGCATCACGACCGCGCCGACAACCGCCGTCACGGCGGCGGCAGCGGCCAGTGCGCGCAACACCATGGCCTCGGAGAACACCCAGGGACCCAGCGCGCAGACGACGGAGACACCGGCGATCGCCGACGAAGGCAACAGCCGGTGCAGGGGTGGTGAATGGCGGTGGCGTCCACGTGGCATGGCCAGAAACTTACCGCGCGTAGGCGAATCGTGGACCCCCGCCCCGTAAAAACGCGGCTACGGCACCGGCTTCACGGGGCGTCAGGCGTATGTCGGCTCAGCGGTCGGTGAGCCGCCCGCTGAGCCACTGCAGCGTCGGGGGGATCTCGCGCCGCCAGGTGTTGAAGTTGTGCCCGCCGCTTTCGAGGATGATCGACGATATCCGGGTCACGTTCGTGGCCTGCACGCCCGCGATGAACTTCAGCGTGGCCTTGTAGTTGTGCTCGCCGACCTTGCTGCTGGTGACGAGCAGCGAGGTGTCCGGTGCACGCTCGTGCTTGAGCAGCCACGACAGGTCGGCGCGGTTCCGCAGGTTCTTGTCACCATGGAAGAGGTCGCCGGTGGTGGGGTCGATCGGCGCCTTGTAGTAGGGCGACAGGCCCGCGGCGGCCGCGTACGCGTCGGGGTGGTGCATGGCGAGCTTGAGCGCGCAGTAGCCGCCCGTGGAATCGCCGATGACGCCCCAGCTGCCGGGCCGCTTGCCGACCCGGTAGTGCGTGAGGACCGCCTCCGGCAGGTCCTTCGCAAAAAACGTTTCTGTCTGTGGCCCGCCCGGTACGTCCACGCACTCGGTGTCCCGCGGCGGCGCCACGGTCGGCCGCAGCATCACCAGGATCATCGGCTGCATCTTCCCGTCCTTGGCCAGCTGCTCCGCCGTGCGCGGGTAGCGCAGCTTGTCCACGAGTGCCTGCGCCGTACCCGGGTAGCCGGTCAGGACGACCGCCGCCGGGAACGTGCGGGTGCGGTACTGCGGCTGGAAGTACTCCGGCGGCAGGTAGACGAACGCCGGCGTGGCGATGTGGCTCCGCCGGCCGGCGATGTCGATCTTCTGGACCTGACCGGTCGTCTGCGGACCGCTGCCGCGCACGCCCGGGACGCCGTACGACGAGAGCACCTGGACCGGGCCGCTGCCGCCGCCCGCCGCGTGGTCGACGACGACGCCCTGATCCGTCTCCTGGCCGAACAGGTCGGCCCAGCTGGCGTAGAAGCCGAAGGCCTGGTTGGCGTAGAGGCCCACAGAGGCGAAGAGCGCCAGCTGTGTGCCGAGGAGCAGTCCGACCCGTCCGCTGACGGCCCGCCAGCTCTGCCGGGCCAGCCGCGGCCACAGCCACACCGTGCCGACGAACAGCACGACGGCGAGGACGATCGCCAGCACCAGCACTTTGTTGCTCGTGAGACCCATGGGGTGTTTCCTGCCTGCGCTCTCCGCCCGGCACCCGCCCATGCTTCATCGCGAGGGCTTGCCCGGGGCTTTCCTTGGCCTTTGACCCGACTTTCCGATGGAGAGTGAACCTCTCTCCCCGAGACACCGTCCTAGAGGGCGCAATGTCGCCGGATGCCCGATCGGGCCCGGGTCCAAGGTCTCTCGCAGAACTACGGGATGCGATGTCTGTCAGGATAGATGGGGAAATGTCGGGCGGGGTTCCGAGCCGATCAAGCCGGGCGCGGCGCATACTGCGCGGCCCGCGCCCCGAGGCCGTTCCCGCCCTGGTCGGCTGGGCGGCGGCCCTCGTGGGCGTCCTGGACATCGCCGCAGGCGTGTTCCCCCGCTTCCGGCACAGCCGCATGCACGCCCTCGCCGAGGTGCTGCCGGGGTCGTTCGGCCCCTTCGCCGCAGCGCTCTCGCTGAGCAGCGGCGTGCTGTTGCTGCTGCTCGCGCACGGGCTCAAGCGGCGCAAACGCCGAGCATGGCGCGCCGCGGTCGCGCTGCTCCCGGCGGGTGCGGTGGCCCAGTTCGCCTACCGCCACTCGGTCGTCGGCGTGCTCATCGCAGTGGCGCTGCTCGTACCGCTGCTGCTGCACCGGAACGAGTTCGCCGCCTTGCCCGACCCGCGCAGCAGGTGGCGCGCGCTCGCCAACTTTATCCTGATGAGCGCCGGTTCACTCTTCCTCGGCCTCGTCATCGTCAGCGTCCACCCGCACCGGACGGTCGGCGACCCGAGCCTCGCCGACCGGCTCACGCACGTCATCTACGGCCTGTTCGGCTTCGAGGGCCCGGTCGACTACCAGGGCAACACGTCCTGGACCGTCGCCTTCTCCCTCGGCGCCCTCGGCTGGATCACCGCCGCCACCACCATCTACCTGGCGTTCCGCCCCGAGCACCCGGCCGCCCGCCTCACCGAGGAGGACGAGGCCCAGCTGCGGGCCCTGCTGGAGAAGCACGGCAGGCGCGACTCCCTCGGCCACTTCGCGCTGCGCCGCGACAAGGCGGTCGTCTTCTCCCCCAGCGGCAAGGCCGCCGTCACCTACCGTGTCATCTCCGGCGTGATGCTCGCCAGCGGCGACCCGATCGGCGACGTCGAGGCCTGGCCCGGCGCCATCGAGCGCTTCATGGACGAGGCCAAGGCGCACTCCTGGACCCCGGCCGTCATGGGCTGCTCGGAGACGGGCGGCGAGGTGTGGACCCGCGAGACCGGCCTGGACGCCCTGGAGCTGGGCGACGAGGCGGTGGTGGAGGTCGCGGATTTCTCCCTCGCCGGACGCGCGATGCGCAACGTGCGGCAAATGGTCAAGCGCATCGAGCGAGCCGGCTACGAAACGCGGGTACGGCGTATCCGTGACCTCGGCGACGCCGAGCTGGAGCGCATCCGCCGGGCGGCGGAGGACTGGCGCGGCACCGACACCGAGCGCGGCTTCTCCATGGCGCTCGGCCGTATCGGCGACCCCGCCGACGGCGACTGCCTGATAGCCACCGCCCACAAGCAGGACGACGAACCCGGCGAGTACGGCGACCTGAAGGCGGTCCTGCACTTCGTGCCCTGGGGCAACGACGGCGCCTCGCTCGACCTCATGCGCCGCGACCGCAGCGCGGACCCCGGCATGAACGAGCTGCTGATCGTGGCCGCCCTGCAGGCCGCCCCGAAGTTCGGCATCGCCCGCGTCTCACTGAACTTCGCGATGTTCCGCTCCGCCCTCGCGCGCGGCGAGAAGATCGGCGCCGGTCCGGTGCTGCGCGCCTGGCGCGGGCTGCTCGTGTTCCTCTCGCGCTGGTTCCAGATCGAGTCGCTGTACAAGTTCAACGCCAAGTTCCAGCCGCGCTGGGAGCCCCGCTTCGTGGTCTACCGGCACTCCGCCGACCTGCCCCGCATCGGCTTCGCCGCCATGCAGGCGGAGGGCTTCGTGAATCTCGCGCTGCCGCTCCCGCGCTTTCTGCGCCGGCGCAGGGCGGCTGCCGAGCGCCCCTGCGCGCACGCCGTGGCGGAACGGGACGTCCGCGCGGCCTGACGCACCGTAGGACGCACTGAGCGCCGCATGACCGTACGGCGCGGCCAGGACGGGCCCGGGCGGGCACCCCACCCCTCCAGCACAGGGGCTCCCGCCCGGGCCGCCGCGCGTTTGCGGCACCCTCCTGGGCCTACGCTGAACGTATGAACAACCTCAGCGGGCGCGGCCAGGTGGCGGGCCTTCCGGCATGGGACCGGTGCGCGGTCATGGGTGTCGTCAACGTGACCCCCGATTCCTTCTCCGACGGCGGCCGCTGGTTCGACACGACCGTCGCCGTCAAACACGGCCTGGACCTCGTCTCCGAGGGCGCGGACCTGGTCGACGTCGGCGGCGAGTCCACCCGTCCCGGCGCCACCCGGGTGGACGAGGCCGAGGAACTCAGGCGCGTCATCCCGGTCGTCCGCGGCCTCGCCTCCGAAGGCGTCGTCGTCTCCGTCGACACCATGCGCGCCTGTGTCGCCGAGCAGTCCCTCGCGGCCGGCGCCGCCCTCGTCAACGACGTCAGCGGCGGCCTCGCCGACCCCGCGATGATCCCGGTCGTCGCCGACGCGGGCGCCCCGTTCGTCGTCATGCACTGGCGCGGCTTCCTCCAGGGCGGCAACGTCAAGGGCGTCTACGACGACGTCGTCGCCGAGGTCGTGGACGAGCTGCACGCGCGCGTGGAGGCCGTCCTCGCCGGCGGCATCGCCCCCGACCGCATCGTCGTGGACCCCGGCCTCGGCTTCTCCAAGGAGGCCGAGCACGACCTCACGCTCCTCGCCCACCTCGACCGCCTGCGCGCCCTCGGCCACCCCCTGCTCGTGGCCGCCTCCCGCAAGCGGTTCCTCGGCCGTGTCCTCGCCGGCCCGGAGGCCGCACCCCCGCCGGCCCGGGAGCGCGACGCCGCCACGGCCGCCGTCTCCGCGCTCGCGGCGCACTCCGGCGCGTGGGCAGTACGCGTACACGAAGTTCGCGCCACCGCGGACGCGGTACGGGTCGCGCGCGCCGTGGAGAAGGCGCGGATGGCCGGGTCTGCGCCGAGCGCACCAGGTGCAGGCAGGGCACGTGAAGCAGGGCGCGCGCCGGGCACGGAGGGTGAGCGGGGGGCGTACGGGACAGTGGACGCGCCGGGAGACGGGAGCGAGAGCGCGGGGCGCGGTAGTGGGCGTGCGCCCGGCGCCGCTGACGAGCGTGGGGCGGAAGGAGCCCGGTGAGCGCCCCTCATACCGACGTCGAGCAGGTGGAGGCCGCCAACACCGCCTTCTACGAGGCGATGGAACGCGGCGACTTCGAGGAGCTGTCCTCGCTCTGGCTCACCCCGGCCGACCTGGGGGTGGACGAGGAGTACCACGACCCTGCGGACACCGGCGTGATCTCCTGCGTACACCCCGGCTGGCCGGTGCTCACCGGCCGCGGCGAGGTCCTCAGGTCATACGCCCTGATCATGGCCAACACCGACTACATCCAGTTCTTCCTCACCGACGTGCACGTCTCCGTCACCGGCGACACCGCCCTCGTGACCTGCACCGAGAACATCCTCAGCGGCGGCCCCGCGCCCGAGGGCGGCGGGGAACTGGGGCCGCTGGTCGGCCAGCTCGTCGTCGCCACGAATGTGTTCCGGCGCACCCCCTCCGGCTGGAAGCTCTGGTCGCACCATGCCTCTCCCGTCCTGGCGGAGAGCGACGACGAGGACGGCGAGACCGGCGGCGTCAATGGCGTGAATCCGGACGACGGACCCCTCGCCTGAGCGGGTGGACGCCCCCAGAGGACCAAGAAGTGGTTGGAATCACCTACCCCGGGGTAGGAGCCGCTACCAACCCATGGCAAGGCCGTGTTTCCCCGGGGAAACACGAGATGAACGCTCGTGGTCCCGGCCCGGGCCCGCGTCCCTGCAGCCCGGCTTTGTCAGTGCCCGCAGGTAGATTCGTCTGAGGCCGGTGTACCGCCCGCACGCGGTACGGACCGGTCCTTCCCGACGATTGCAGGAGTGATTCGCGTGGATCGTGTCGCGCTGCGCGGCCTCAAGGCCCGCGGGCACCACGGTGTGTTCCCCAGGGAGCGCGAGGAGGGCCAGACCTTCATCGTCGACCTCGTCCTGGGGCTGGACACCCGGCCGGCCGCGGCCGACGACGACCTGGCGAAGACCGTGCACTACGGCATCGTGGCCGAGGAGGTCGTGGCCGTGGTCGAGGGCGAGCCGGTGGACCTCATCGAGACCCTCGCCGAGCGGATCGCCCGGACCTGCCTCAAGCACGAAGGGGTACAGGAGGTGGAGGTCTGCGTCCACAAGCCGGACGCGCCGATCACTGTTCCCTTCGACGACGTGACCGTCACCATCACCCGGAGCCGAGTATGACCCGACCTTTCCTCCAGGGTCACAGCGACCCGACCGTCCAGCCGGTGCCCGCCTCGGTCGTCGAAAAGGTCGACGCCGCCGACACGACCCTGCACAACCCCCAGTGGGCCGTCATCTCCATCGGCTCCAACCTCGGCAACCGCCTGGAGACACTCCAGGGCGCCGTCGACGCCCTCGAGGACACCCCCGGTGTCCGCGTGAAGGGCGTCTCCCCGGTTTACGAGACCGAGCCCTGGGGCGTCGAGCCCGGCAGCCAGCCGTCGTACTTCAACGCGGTCGTGGTCCTCAAGACGACCCTGCCCCCGGCCTCCCTGCTGGAGCGGGCGCACGCCATCGAGGAGGCGTACAAACGCGTCCGCGACGAGCACTGGGGCCCGCGCACCCTGGATGTGGACATCGTCGCCTACGCCGGTGTCACCTCCGACGACCCGCACCTCACCCTGCCCCACCCGCGCGCCCATGAGCGCGCTTTCGTGCTCGCGCCCTGGTACGACGTGGACCCGCAGGCCCAGTTGCCCGGCCGTGGCACGGTGGCTGATTTGCTGTCGGCCCTCACCCGTGCGGGCGTCGAGCCCCGCGAGGACCTGGAACTCCGACTGCCCGAGTAGTCGTTAAGGTCAAGGCGACAAGGTCGTGAGCGACCGCCGTCCGGGCCGGTCCGGGGGAACTGAAGGGACACCGTGAGAGAGCTGCGCATCAGGTTGCTGGCAGGCGTGTTCGTCGTCGCCGGCGTCCTGTCCTGGGCGGGCGCCCGCCTCTGGAACTCGATCGGGACCCTTCCCAGCGTCCCCCTGGCCGCCCCCATCGTGCTCGCCCTGATCGCCGTGGTCCTGCTCTCCACGGCGCTCTCCCTGCGCTCCCGCCTCAAGGCCCAGCGTGAGCGCCGCCCCGGCGCGAAGGGCGTCGATCCCCTGATGGCCGCCCGCGCGGTCGTCTTCGGCCAGGCCAGCGCCCTGGTCGCCGCCCTGGTTGCCGGCTTGTACGGCGGCACGGGCGTTTTCCTCCTGGAACTCCTCGACATCCCCGCCCGCCGCGACCAGGCCTTCTACGCCGGCTTCTCGGTCCTGGCGGGCGTCGGGGTCATAGCGGCGGCCCTGTTCCTGGAGCGGGTGTGCAAACTCCCGGAGGACGAGGACCAGAACCACCCGGGAGCCGAACCGGCGGCCTGACCGCCGGTTTCCCAAAGGCCCGGTTCAGCGCGCCATGATCAGGCTCATGGCCTCGTTCCGCGTCGCCGCGTCCCGCAGCTGTCCGCGCACGGCGGACGTTATGGTCTTCGCGCCCGGCTTGCGGATGCCGCGCATGGACATGCACATGTGCTCGCACTCGACGACCACGATGACGCCCCGCGGCTCCAGGATCTCCATCAACGAGTCCGCGATCTGCGTGGTGAGTCGTTCCTGCACCTGCGGTCGGCGGGCATAGACGTCCACCAGACGAGCCAGCTTGGACAGGCCGGTGATCTTCCCGGTGACGGACGGGATGTAGCCGACGTGGGCGACGCCCCTGAACGGGACCAGATGGTGCTCACAGGTGCTGTACACCTCGATGTCCTTCACGAGCACCATCTCGTCGTGCCCCAGGTCGAACGTCGTCGTCAGCACGTCCTCGGGCTTCTGCCACAGGCCCGCGAAGATCTCCTTGTACGCCCGCGCCACCCGTGCCGGTGTCTCCCTGAGGCCCTCCCGGTCCGGGTCCTCGCCGACCGCGATCAGCAGCTCCCGTACGGCGTTCTCGGCGCGCTTCTCGTCGAACTCGCCGATCTGGCCCTCGCCGTCCAGCGTCACGGGGTCGGTCATCTGGTTCCTCGTTCCTGTGCCTCTGTCGCGTGGCGGCGGCCACGCGTCTGTGTGCGGACATACGAACGCCGCGCCCTCCAGGCTAAAACCTGGCGGGCGCGGCGTTCATTCCAGGCCGGTTGGCCGGAACGCGATCAGCTCTCCGGACGCTCCTCCGGAGTCTGGTCCGTGACCGGAGCGGACTCCGTGGCGGTGGACTTGACCGTGCTGATGGCGGCCGTCGCGCCGTTCGCGCCGTTGGTGAGGGCCAGCTCCTTGGGGGAGAGCACCGGCGGGCGGGTGGACGGGGTGCGCCGGGAGGAGCCGGTCCAGGCGGGCCGCGGCGGGCGCTTGTGGATCGGGGCGAAGATCTCGGCGATCTCCTCCTTGCCCAGGGTCTCCTTCTCCAGCAGGTGGAGGACGAGCTGGTCGAGCACGTCGCGGTTCTCGACCAGGATCTCCCAGGCCTCGTTGTGCGCGGTCTCGATCAGCTTCTTGACTTCCTCGTCCACCAGGGCGGCGACTTCCTCGGAGTAGTCGCGCTGGTGAGCCATCTCACGGCCGAGGAACGGCTCGCTGTTGTCGCCGCCGAACTTGATGGCGCCGAGCCGCTCGGTCATGCCGTACTGGGTGACCATCGCGCGGGCCAGGTTGGTGGCCTTCTCGATGTCGTTCGCGGCGCCGGTGGTCGGGTCGTGGAAGACCAGTTCCTCGGCGGCGCGGCCGCCCAGCATGTAGGCGAGCTGGTCGAGCATCTCGTTACGCGTGGTCGAGTACTTGTCCTCGTCCGGCAGGACCATCGTGTAGCCGAGGGCGCGGCCGCGGGACAGGATCGTGATCTTGTGCACCGGGTCGGCGTTCGGGGAGGCCGCCGCGACCAGGGCGTGGCCGCCCTCGTGGTACGCGGTGATCTTCTTCTCCTTGTCCGACATGATCCGGGTCCGCTTCTGCGGGCCCGCGACCACACGGTCGATCGCCTCGTCCAGCGCCCTGTTGTCGATCAGCTTCTGGTCGCCACGGGCGGTCAGCAGGGCCGCCTCGTTGAGGACGTTCGCCAGGTCGGCACCCGTCATGCCGGGGGTGCGCCGGGCGACGGCGGCCAGGTCGACGTCGGGCGCGACCGGCTTGCCCTTCTGATGGACCTTGAGGATCTCCAGGCGGCCCTGCAGGTCCGGCGGGTCGACCGCGATCTGGCGGTCGAAGCGGCCGGGGCGGAGCAGCGCCGGGTCGAGGATGTCGGGACGGTTCGTCGCGGCGATGAGGATCACGCCGCCCTTGACGTCGAAGCCGTCCATCTCGACGAGCAGCTGGTTCAGGGTCTGCTCGCGCTCGTCGTGACCGCCGCCGAGGCCGGCGCCGCGGTGGCGGCCGACCGCGTCGATCTCGTCGACGAAGACGATCGCCGGAGCGTTCGCCTTGGCCTGCTCGAACAGGTCACGGACCCGGGAGGCACCGACACCGACGAACATCTCGACGAAGTCGGAACCGGAGATCGAGTAGAAGGGGACGCCCGCCTCGCCGGCCACGGCACGCGCGAGCAGCGTCTTACCGGTACCGGGACGGCCGTAGAGCAGCACGCCCTTGGGGATCTTGGCGCCGACGGCCTGGAACTTGGCCGGCTCCTGCAGGAACTCCTTGATCTCGTGGAGCTCCTCGACGGCCTCGTCGCAGCCGGCGACGTCCGAGAAGGTCGTCTTCGGGGTGTCCTTGGTGATGAGCTTGGCCTTGGACTTGCCGAAGTTCATGACCCGGGAGCCGCCGCCCTGCATCTGGTTCATCAGGAACAGGAAGACGACCACGATCAGGACGAAGGGCAGCAGGGAGAGCAGGACGCCGACGAACGGGTTCTGCTTGGACGGCGAAACCGTGTAGCCGTCCGGGATCTGCTTGTCCTGGTACTTGGTCTGCAGCGAGCCGGCGAGCTGGGCGCCCTGGTCACCGATGTAGCTTGCCTGGATCTTCGAGCTGCCGTCGACCTTCTGGCCGTCCTTGAGGGTGGCCTTGATGGTCTGCTCGTCGCCTGTGGTCAGCTTGGCCGACTGGACCCTGTTGTCATTGATCGCGGCAATGACCTGGCCGGTGTCCACCGTCTTGTAGCCGCCGGACGAGCCGACGACCTGCATCAACACGACCACGGCAAGGACGGCCAGCACGATCCACATGACCGGCCCACGGAAGTATCGCTTCACGTCCATCCATACGGAGCGGTGCCGCCCCGTCCCTCCTGCCATAGTGAGTTTGATAAGACAGTTCTTCTGACGGTACCCCAGCGTGGTGGTCCGAAGCCGCACGAAGTTTGCTTCGAAGGCCGGGAAACCCGTCTCTGCATGCTTCAACGGCCTGGAACCCGCCGGGGTTCCCGATCGTCCTACAAGGCTTGAGCCGAGTGGCTCACACCACCCGGTCCGGCTCAGCCGCCGTAGACGTGAGGCGCGAGCGTACCGACGAACGGCAGGTTGCGGTACTTCTCGGCGTAGTCGAGGCCGTAGCCGACGACGAACTCGTTCGGAATGTCGAAGCCGACCCACTCGACGTCGATGGCGACCTTCGCCGCATCCGGCTTGCGCAGCAGCGTGCACACCTTCAGGGAGGCGGGCTCGCGGGAGCCGAGGTTGTTGATCAGCCAGGACAGGGTCAGGCCCGAGTCGATGATGTCCTCGACGATGAGGACGTGCTTGCCCTTGATGTCGGTGTCGAGGTCCTTGAGGATCCGCACGACGCCGGAGGACTGGGTACCCGCGCCGTAGGAGGACACGGCCATCCAGTCCATGGTGACGGGGGTGGACAGCGCCCGGGCGAGGTCGGCCATGACCATCACCGCGCCCTTGAGGACGCCGACGATGAGCAGGTCCTTGTCCGTGTATTCCGCGTCGATCTTCGCGGCCAGCTCGGCCAGCTTCGCGTCGATCTCTTCTTTGGTGATGAGCACCTGTTGGAGGTCGGCACCCATGTCTTTCGCGTCCACCCGCATCACTTTCGGTCGTCCCACCGGCTGCTCACCCCCTCGGGGGGTAAGGATTCAGCCTTGCCGAATCACCAGTCTGCCACCCTGCCGGCGGGCGACGACTTTGCCCGGGAGATTGATGGCTCCCTGGCCGCGCCAGCCGGTGATCAGGCGGTCGACTTCCTCGATGTGGCGGGCGAACAGCGAACCGGCCGGGGCACCGGCCTCGATGGCGGCGCGGCGCAGGATGCGGCGGCGTACGGCGGGCGGGAGGGCGTAGAGCTTGGCGCACTCCAGCATGCCCGCGGCATCCCGTACGGCGGCCTCGGCCTGGCTGGCCCAGGCGTCGAGGGCGTCGGCGTCGTCCCGGGAGAGCTGGGCGGTGCGGGCGAGCGCCTCCACGACCCCTTTGCCGAGGGCCTTCTCCAGGGCGGGCAGGCCTTCGTGCCGCAGCCGGGAGCGGGTGTAGGCGGGGTCGGCGTTGTGAGGATCGTCCCAGACGGGGAGGGACTGGACCATGCAGGCCTTGCGGGCGGTCTGCCGGTCGAGTTCCAGGAAGGGGCGCCGGTAACGGCCGGCGGCCCCCGAGACCGCCGCCATGCCGGACAGGGAGCGGATGCCGGAGCCGCGGGCGAGGCCGAGAAGGACGGTTTCGGCCTGGTCGTCGCGGGTGTGGCCGAGCAGGACCGCGGTGGCGCCGTGGCGTTCGGCGACGGCGTCGAGGGCGGCGTAGCGGGCGTCTCGGGCGGCGGCTTCCGGTCCGCCTTCGCGGCCGACGGTCACGGCGACGGACTCGACCGGCGCGAGGCCGAGTTCACGCAGACGCAGGACGACCTCGTCGGCGCGGAGGTCGGAGCCGGGCTGGAGGCCGTGGTCGACGGTGACGCCGCCGGCACGGACGCCGAGCTTGGGCGCCTCGAAGGCGAGGGCGGAGGCGAGGGCCATGGAGTCGGCGCCGCCGGAGCACGCGACGAGCACGAGCGGGGAGGGGGGCCGCTCGGCCGGCCGGTCCGGGCGCGGGCCGAAGGCCTGCCGGGCGCCGGCACCGGCGAGGCTGTGGTGGTCGTTGAGGATGTCGTGGAGGACGCGGCGGACCGCCAGGCGTATCGCCGCGACCGCAGGATGGGGACCCATGTCCGGTTCCCTTCATGAAGTTTTTCGGGGGTGAGTCCGAGTCGGTCACTCAGAGTGTGTAGATGGTGACAGAAGCGGGCCGTTCCCCGAGCATTGCACGCCTACGCATGGCTCACGGTCCCTCGGACGGGTGATTGGAGGGGCGTTCGCCTGCCGTCGGCCGAATTCCATTCACGACGTGTCCATGCCGTTCAGGATTCGGCCTTGCGGTGCACCCGCGCGACCCAGTCCGCCGGTTTGGCGATCTCCGCTTTGGTGGGGAGGGTGTTGGGCGAGGTCCACACGCGGTTGAAGCCGTCGGTGCCGACCTGCTCGACGACGGCTCGTACGAACCGCTCGCCGTCCCGGTACTGCCTCAGTTTGGCATCCAGACCCAGCAGCTTGCGCAGGGCGAGGTCGAGGCGGGAGGCGCCCTTGGCGCGACGCTGCTGGAACTTCTCGCGGATCTCCGCGACGGTCGGTACGACGCTGGGTCCGACGCCGTCCATGACGTAGTCGGCGTGCCCCTCCAGCAGGGACATCACCGCGGTGAGACGGCCGAGGATCTCGCGCTGGGCGGGGGTCTGCACCAGCTCCACGAAGGACCGGCCGCCGTCCTCCTCCTCGCCCTCGGGGCGGCCTCCGGCGAGGGACTGCGCGGCTTCCCTGATGCGCTCCAGGAAGGTCATCGGGTCGACGTCGGTCTCGGCCAAGAACGACTGGATTTCGCCCTCCAGGTGGTCGCGCAGCCAGGGCACGGCCGTGAACTGGGTGCGGTGGGTCTCCTCGTGCAGGCACACCCACAGGCGGAAGTCGTGCGGGTCGACGTCGAGTTCGCGCTCGACGTGGACGATGTTGGGGGCGACGAGCAGGAGTCGGCCGCCGCCGTTCTCGCCGGCCGGGAGGTCGCGGGTGGCGGGGGCGAAGGTCTCGTACTGGCCGAGGACGCGGGAGGACAGGAACGACAGCAGCATGCCGAGTTCCACGCCGGTGACCTTGCCGCCGACGGTGCCGAGGACCGCGCTGCCCGGGTTGCCCGCGCGCCGCTCCTGCATCTTCTCCAGGAGCGGTTTGAGGATCTCGCGGAAGCCGGCGACATTGGCGCGGACCCAGCCGGGGCGGTCGACCACGAGGACGGGGGTGTCACGGGTGTCCTCGGTGCCCATACGCGTGAAGCCCCGGACGTGCCCCTCCGAGGCCTTGGCGTGCCGGCGCAGCTCCGCGACGACGGCGCGGGCCTCGTCGCGACTGACGTCCGGGCCCGGTCGTACGAGCCGTGTCGCGGTCGCCACCGCGAGGTTCCAGTCGACCATCCCGGGAGATGCGGTGCCACCGAAGCCAGTCATGTTGACAACCGTACGTGAGCGTTCCCGCTCGGGGCAGGCCGTGTGGGGGTGGCGGGGGTCGGGGGTGTTGCCCTGACACCCGGCACGACCCGTGCAGCGGCTACCGGCAACCGCAGCCCGCCAGTGCGGTCGCCGTTGTGTCCAGGGCCGACTGGGCCTGCAGGGGGTCGGTGGTGCCGGAGGCCAGGAAGGCGAAGGCCAGGAGGCGGCCATCGGTGTCCACCACCGTGCCGGCCAGGGTGTTGACGCCGGTCAGGGTGCCGGTCTTGGCGCGGATGACGCCGGCGGCGCCGTCGGTGTAGCGGTGGGTGAGGGTGCCGGTGAAGCCGGCCACGGGCAGGCCGGTGAGGACGGGGCGCAGACCGGGGCGGCCGGGGTCGCCGGCCGTGACCAGGAGGGCGGTGAGGAGGTCGGCGGTGAGCCTGTCGTCGCGGTTGAGGCCGCTGCCGTCGTGGAAGGAGGCGCCGGACATCGGCAGGCCCAGCTTGGTCAGCCGCGCGGAGATCGCCTTGGCGCCGCCGTCGAAGCTGCCGGGTTCGCCGCTGGTGAGGGCCGTCTGGCGGGCCAGGTGTTCGGCGATGTCGTTGTCGCTGTTGGTCAGCATGCGCTCGACCAGGGCGGACAGCGGGGGCGAGGAGACCGTGGCGAGGGTCTGCGCGCGCGTGGTGGCCTTGGAGGGGCCGGGGGGCGTGGTGGTGATCCCGGCGTCCTTGAGGAGGACCGCGAACTTGCCGGCCGCGTCCTTCGCCGGGTCGGTCACGCGGTGCGCCGGACCGCGGGTGGAGTCGTCGGTGCGGCCTTCGTCGACGGTCAGGGCGCTGACGGGCGCGAGGTTGTCGTTGACGCCGATGGTGTGCAGGGCGGGGCCGGTGTAGAGGGTGGTGTCGTAGGAGAGCGTGACCTTGCGGATCCCGCGCTTGCGGAGCGCCTTGGCGGTGTCGGTCGCCAGCGCGCGCAGGCTGGCCCAGTCCTCCCCGCCGCCGGCTTCCCCGGTCGTGTCGTGGGCGGTGAGGGTGGGGTCGCCGCCGCCGACGAGGACGAGTTCGCCGGTGTCGGGTTCGAGGGCGGCACGGGTGGTGAGGCGGTGGTCGGGGCCCAGGGCGGACAGGGCGGCGACAGCGGTGGCGATCTTGGTGGTGGAGGCGGGGGCGAACCCCTTGCCGGAGCCGGTGCCGTACAGGCGCCTGCCGGTGACCACGTCGACGACGGCCGCCGCATGGTCGCCGCCCAGCGCGGAGGCGTCCAGGAGGGGCCCCAGGACGTCCGAGAGGGGCTTTGCGCCCGGCGCGGCCTTCTTGGTGTCGAGGGCGCCCACGGGGCCGTCCAGGGCCGCCAGGACGGGCGCGGCGCTCGGCGCGGGCCGGGGTGCCGCCGTCGACGACGTGCCGGAGCGGCCGTGATCTGCGCCACCTGGTCGCTCCAGGGCCGCGGCGTGGTCCCGCTCGGCCGTACGCTGACCGTTGGCGTCCCAGGGGCCCGCCGCGGTCACCACACCGGCGGCGAGCGCGAGGCCGACGGTGGCGGCGCCCGCGGTGTACTGCCAGGTTCTGACCGCCTGCCGACGGGGCAGGCGGGCGGGCTGGGGCCGCAGGGCCCGTGTCAACCGCGCGACCTGCGGCTTCGCGGCCGCCCGGGCCCGCGCCAGACGCGGTCGTACGGCGTTCGCGATCCGCTCCACCTGCGGTCTCGCAGCCCGCCAAGGCCTCAGCTCTGGCACGACCACCAGCCCCTTTCGCGATCACACACCTGCGTGAGGGACACTTAACCACCAGAACTATGTGCTGATCATGGAGGAGCCACCGGTGGAGTTCGACGTCACGATCGAGATCCCGAAGGGTTCGCGCAACAAGTACGAGGTGGACCACGAGACCGGTCGGATCCGCCTGGACCGTCGCCTCTTCACCTCGACCGCCTACCCGACCGACTACGGCTTCGTCGAGAACACCCTCGGCGAGGACGGCGACCCGCTGGACGCGCTGGTCATCCTGGACGAGCCGACCTTCCCGGGCTGCCTGATCAAGTGCCGCGCGATCGGTATGTTCCGCATGACGGACGAGGCGGGCGGCGACGACAAGCTGCTGTGCGTGCCGGCCACCGACCCGCGAGTGGAGCACCTGCGCGACATCCACCACGTGTCGGAGTTCGACCGCCTGGAGATCCAGCACTTCTTCGAGGTGTACAAGGACCTGGAGCCCGGCAAGTCGGTCGAGGGCGCCAACTGGGTGGGCCGCACGGACGCCGAGGTGGAGATCGAGCGGTCGTACAAGCGCTTCAAGGAGCAGGGCGGCCACTGAGCCCCGCGCGCCGGAACGGGCCGTACGCGTGCGTGCGGCCCGTTTGGCATGCACGTACGCGTACGGACCGTTCGGGTACGTGTGCGCATACTGAGCCGTACGGAAGGTGTCGTTCAGGGAGCGGTGCGAGGTGACGGAGGCGGAGGACCGCAAGCCCCGGTCGGACGAGGCGCGGTACGACCCGGAGATCACGTCCGAGTTCGCCATTCCGCAGGGCATCGAGGCCCCCGACGGCGTCGGTGAGCCGGAGACCACGTCCGAGTTCGCGGTCCCGCGGGGACTTCCGGCGCCGCAGCCGCCGAGTGCCGAGCCGGAGGGGTCGGCGTTCAGCCTGCCGAGCACCTACAGCGCCAAGGAGGCCCCGTCGGCGTTCACTCCGGCCGCCGGAGTCCCGCTGGTCAGCCTGGTCAAGGACGCGCCCTGGCAGGACCGGATGCGCACGATGCTGCGCATGCCGGTGACCGAGCGGCCCGCGCCGGAGCCGGTACAGCGCGAGGAGGAGGACGGCCCGGCCGTACCCCGCGTGCTCGACCTGACCCTGCGCATCGGCGAGCTGCTGCTGGCCGGCGGCGAGGGCGCGGAGGACGTGGAGGCCGCGATGTTCGCGGTGTGCCGCTCCTACGGCCTGGACCGCTGTGAGCCGAACGTCACCTTCACGCTGCTGTCGATCTCGCACCAGCCGTCGCTGGTGGAGGACCCGGTGACGGCGTCGCGGACGGTACGGCGGCGGGGCACCGACTACACGCGGCTCGCGGCCGTGTTCCGGCTGGTGGACGACCTGACCGACCCGGAGACCCATGTCTCCCTGGAGGAGGCCTACCGGCGGCTGGCGGAGATCCGCCGCAACCGGCACCCCTACCCCGGCTGGGCGCTGAGCCTGGCAAGCGGACTGCTCGCGGGAGCCGCCTCCATCCTGGTCGGCGGTGATCTGATCGTGTTCGTCGCGGCGGCCGTCGGCGCGATGCTGGGCGACCGGCTGGCCTGGCTGTGCGCGGGACGCGGGCTGCCGGAGTTCTACCAGTTCACGGTGGCCGCGATGCCGCCCGCGGCGATCGGGGTGGCGTTCGCGCTGGCGCACGTCGACGTGAAGGCGTCCGCCGTCGTCACCGGTGGACTGTTCGCGCTGCTGCCCGGGCGGGCGCTGGTGGCAGGCGTGCAGGACGGCCTGACGGGCTTCTACATCACCGCCTCCGCGCGTCTGCTGGAGGTCATGTACTTCTTCGTCGGCATCGTCACCGGCGTGCTGGTCGTCCTGTACTTCGGTGTGAAGGTCGGCGGCAAGCTGAACCCGGACGCGGCGCTCATCATCAACGAACGGCCGCTGGTGCAGATCGCGGCGTCCATGCTGCTGTCTCTGACGTTCGCGGTGCTGCTGCAGCAGGAACGTTCGACCGTGCTGTGGGTGACGCTCAACGGGGGTGTCGCCTGGTCGGTGTACGGCGCGATGCACTACGTGGCCGACATCTCGCCGGTGGCGTCCACGGCCGTTGCGGCGGGGCTGGTGGGCCTTTTCGGGCAGCTGCTGTCGCGGTACCGGTTCGCTTCGGCCCTGCCGTACACGACGGCGGCGATCGGGCCCCTGCTGCCTGGCTCCGCCACGTACTTCGGGCTGCTCAACATGGCCCAGAACGAGGTGAACAAGGGGCTGGTGTCGCTGGCCAACGCGGCGTCGCTGGCCATCGCCATCGCCATCGGGGTCAACCTGGGGTCGGAGGTCTTCCGGCTGTTCCTGAGGATCGGCTCCGCCGGCAAGCGGCGGGCCGCCAAGAGGACCAGGGGCTTCTGAGGACTACGGGGCGCGGTGGTTGCCCTGGTTGTAGTCGTACGGGTACTGGTGCTGGTCGTACTGCCGCTGGTCGTACTGCTGCTGCTCACCGTACGGCTGCTGCTGCGGGTACTGCTGCCGGCCGTAGTACGGGTCGTACTGGTTGTCGTGGCCGCCCTGGTTGTCGTAGCCGCCCGGGTTGTCGTAGCCGCCCTGGTTCCAGTACTGCTGCTCCTGCTGCTGGTACTCGTACGGCTGGTCCGGCTCGACGCGGCGCAGCTGGGTGGTCTCGGTGTCCATGACCGGGGGTGCCGGGCGGGACGGCTCCGGTGCCGTCCGCGGAGCCTTCTTCTGCTTGCCGCGGGCGCGGAGGACCTCGATGGCGACCGGAATCACCGAGACGAGGACGATCAGGATCAGGATCGCCTCGATGTTGTTGTTGACGAAGCCGATGTTGCCGAGCCAGGAGCCGAGCAGGGTGACGCCCGCGCCCCACAGGACACCGCCGATGACGTTGAAGATCAGGAACGAGCGGTACTTCATGCCGCTGACGCCGGCGATGATCGGCGTGAACGTGCGCACGATGGGCACGAAGCGGGCCAGGACCAGGGACTTCGGGCCGTACTTCTCGAAGAACTCGTGCGCCTTGGTGACGTTCTCCTGCTTGAACAGGCGCGAGTCGGGGCGGTTGAACAGGGACGGGCCGACCTTCTTGCCGAACATGTAGCCCGCCTGGTCGCCGAGTATCGCGGCGAGGCAGATCAGGGCGATCGCACCCCACAGCGGGAAGTGCATCTTGTGGGAGGTGATCAGCAGACCGCAGGTGAACAACAGCGAGTCACCGGGCAGGAAGAAACCGATGAGCAGGCCGGACTCGGCGAAGACGACGAGCAGCAGGCCCCAGATGCTGTAGGTGTTGAGCAGGTAGTTGGGGTCCATCCAGCTCGGGCCGAGGGCGAGTGTCATCACGGGTCCGGGCTCCAGGGGGTCAAGGCGGCTACGGCATCCGGGTACGGCCGCCGCACAAAGCTATCAACGCGATGCGACCGCTCCAGGTTCCACCGGTGTCTCCAGGATGCGCTGGGGGATGACTGGGAGAAAGCTGTGACGCATGGGACTCGATGACTACGGCGGCGGCCAGGTTCCCCAGTCGGACGTGCTGGTCGTGACCTCGAACGACGTGCCCGGATACCGGGTGCAGCAGGTGATCGGCGAGGTGTTCGGGCTCACCGTGCGGTCGCGGCACCTCGGCAGCCAGATCGGCGCCGGGCTGAAGTCGATGATCGGCGGCGAGCTGAAGGGGATGACCAAGACGCTCGTCCAGACCCGCAACCAGGCCATGGAACGCCTGGTGGAACAGGCACGCGCGCGTGGCGCCAACGGAGTGCTGGCGTTCCGGTTCGACGTGACCGAGGCCGCGGACGTGGGCACCGAGGTGTGCGCCTACGGCACGGCGGTGGTCCTGGCCCGGGAGTGAACCCGGGCACTCCCGGGCCAGGACCGCTCAGGAGGCGGTGCGCCGGTCGGCGTTGGCGAGGATCGCGTCGCGCAGGTGCTCGGCGAGGCCGGGCCCCATGGCGTCGTAGTACGCCTTGAAGCGCTCGTCGGAGACGTACATGTCGCCGAAGCACCGGTGCATCTCGTAGGGGACCTCGAAGAACCACCTGTTCATGTGCTGCCGGTGTTCCTCGGCCATGTCCATGGCCGCCTCACCGGACGGCTGCGCGCCCGCGGCCACCAGGGCGGCGTACCGCTCCTGCCAGTCGTCGACCTCGGCCTTGATCCGCTTCCAGTCCTCCTTGGTGTAGCGCGAGGCGCGGCGCCGGGACTCGGCCCAGGCCTCGGTGCTGCCCCAGCGCTGCTCGGCCTCCTCGGCGTACTCCTCGTTGAAGGGGTCCTTGTCCCCGAACACCTCGAACCGCTCCTCCGGGGTGAGGTTGATGCCCATCTTGCGTGCCTCCATGGCGTGCTCCACGGCCGCGGCCATCTTCTGCAGCTTCTCGATCCGGGCGGTCAGCAGTTCGTGCTGGCGGCGCAGGTGTGCGCACGGGTCACCTCTGCCGGTGGCCAGGTCGTCGAGCAGGGCCGCGACCTCGTCGAGCGGGAAGCCGAGCTCCCGGTAGAACAGGATCTGCTGGAGCCGGTCGAGGTCGGCGTCGTTGTAGCGCCGGTGGCCGGCGTACGTGCGCTCGCTGGGCACGAGCAGACCGATCTCGTCGTAGTGGTGCAGGGTGCGCACCGTCACTCCGGCGAACCCCGCGACCTGTCCCACGGAGTAGCTCACTTTTCCGCTCCTTGTCGTCGGTACGCCGTCCACGCTGAGGCCTCACGTCACGTGAGGTGCAAGCCGGTTTCCGTGCGAGACGGCCGGGATGTTCGGGATGTTGTGTGCATTTTGTCCGCTTATGGTGAGCCCGTGGCCCAGGAAACCGACGCGCAGGAGGCGCCCGCCACCTCGCCCACGGCCCCGGCACGGGCTCTGCTGCCCCACATCCTGCCCGCCGTGGTCGTGGGCGTGGTCGCGAGCCTGGTCTTCGTCGGGGTCAGCGCGGCGGCGGAGAGGTTCGAGCGCGTGCTGTGGGGGCCGTTGCCGGACGCGCTCGGGGTGGGGCGCTACTCGGTGCCGTGGATGTTCGTCATGCTCGTGGCGACCGGGATCGCCGTCGGGCTGGTGGTCTGGAAGGTGCCGGGCCACGCCGGGCCCGATCCGGCGACCCTCGGGCTCAACGCCCCGGTCATGGCGCCGGTCGTACTGCCCGGACTGGTGCTGGCGACCGGGCTGATGCTGGCCGGCGGGCCGAGTCTCGGCCCGGAGAACCCGATCATCGCCGTGAACGTGGGCCTCGCGGCCTGGCTCGGCGCGCGTCTGATGCCGCGGACGCCGGGCAGCCTGTGGCCCGTGCTGGCCGAGTCGGCGACGATCGGCGCGCTGTTCGGCACGCCGGTGGCGGCGGCGCTGGTCATCTCGGAGGCGCTGGCCGGGCGTCCGATGCGCGGACGGCTGTGGGACAACCTGTTCGCGCCGCTGACCGCCGGCGCGTGCGGGGCCGTCACGACCACCCTGGTGTCCCATCCGACCTTCGACCTGGGGCTCCCGCCCCTGGGCCACCCGGACGGGAAGGACGTCCTGGCGGCCCTCGTGATCGCCCCGGCCGCCGCGCTGCTCGGCATGTGCGCCGTCTACGCCTTCCCGTACGTCCACGCGGCCTTCCGGCGGCTGCGGCACCCCATGCTGATGCTTCCGGCCGGCGGGGTCGTGCTGGGCGCTCTGGGGGCGCTGGGCGGCCATCTGACGCTGTTCAAGGGGCTGTCGGAGATCGGGGAGCTGGCCCGCCGTCCGGACGGCTGGTCGGCGGGGCAGTTCGCCGGGATGGCGGTGGTGAAGCTGGCCGCGCTGCTCGTCGCCGCGTCCTGCGGTTTCCGGGGCGGCCGGATCTTCCCGGCGGTCTTCATCGGCAGCGCCCTCGGCCTGTGCGCCCATGCGCTCGTTCCGGCCGTGCATCCCGCGGTGGGCGTCGCGACGGCCGTCCTGGGCATGCTCCTGGCGGTCACCCGGCAGGGCTGGGTGAGCCTGTTCACCGCCGCGGTACTCGTCGCCTCGCCCGGCATCCTCGCCCTGCTGTGCATCGCCTCGCTGCCGGCCTGGCTGCTGGTGACGGGGCGCCCGCAGATGCAGTTGCGCGGGGACGGCACCCCGGTCCGCTGAAAGAACCTTCCCTGGAGGCACGTTCATGGCCCTGCACAAAGGACCCGCGAAGCACGATGAGCGGACGATGGCGGTCAACCCGTTCTTCGGAGAGGCCAATCCGGTCGGCGGCATGACCGAGGCCCCGCCCACGCACCGGCTCCCGGACGCGCCGCTGGCCCCGTCCACGGCGTACCAGCTGGTGCACGACGAGCTGATGCTGGACGGCAACTCCCGGCTGAATCTGGCCACGTTCGTCACCACCTGGATGGAGCCGCAGGCCGGGGTGCTGATGGCGGAGTGCCGGGACAAGAACATGATCGACAAGGATGAGTACCCGCGCACGGCCGAACTGGAGCGGCGCTGTGTGGCGATGCTCGCCGACCTGTGGAACGCGCCGGACCCGTCGGCGGCCGTCGGCTGTTCCACGACCGGGTCGAGCGAGGCGTGCATGCTCGCCGGGATGGCGCTGAAGCGGCGCTGGACGAGGCGCAACGAAGGCCGCTATCAGGGCGGGGCGCGGCCCAATCTGGTCATGGGCGTCAACGTCCAGGTGTGCTGGGACAAGTTCTGCAACTTCTGGGAGGTGGAGGCCCGGCAGGTGCCCATGGAGGGCGACCGGTTCCATCTGGACCCGCAGGCCGCCGCCGAGCTGTGCGACGAGAACACCATCGGGGTGGTCGGCATCCTCGGCTCGACGTTCGACGGCTCCTACGAGCCGATCGCCGAGCTGTGCGCGGCCCTGGACGCCCTGCAGGAGCGGACGGGGCTCGACGTCCCGGTGCATGTGGACGGCGCGTCCGGCGGCATGGTGGCGCCCTTCCTGGACCCGGGTCTGGTGTGGGACTTCCGGCTGCCGCGCGTGGCCTCGATCAACGCCTCGGGGCACAAGTACGGGCTGGTGTACCCGGGGGTCGGCTGGGCGCTGTGGCGGGACCGGGAGGCACTGCCCGAGGAGCTGGTCTTCCGGGTCAACTACCTGGGCGGGGACATGCCGACGTTCGCGCTCAACTTCTCCCGGCCCGGCGCCCAGGTGGTGGCCCAGTACTACACGTTCCTGCGCCTGGGCCGCGAGGGCTACCGCGCGGTGCAGCAGTCGACGCGGGACGTGGCGACCTCGCTCGCCGGGAAGATCGCGGCGCTCGGCGACTTCCGGCTGCTCACGCACGGCGACGAGCTGCCGGTGTTCGCGCTGACCACGGCCGACGACGTCACGGCGTACGACGTCTTCGACGTCTCCCGGCGGCTGCGCGAGAGCGGCTGGCTGGTGCCCGCGTACACCTTCCCGCCGCACCGCGAGGACCTCTCCGTGCTGCGGATCGTGTGCCGCAACGGCTTCTCGCACGACCTGGCCGACCTGTTCCTGGACGACCTGACCCGCCTGCTGCCCGAGCTGCGCCGGCAGCCGCATCCGCTCACCCGGGACAAGCAGTCGGCCACCGGCTTCCACCACTAGACAGGGCCTGGCCCTGGGCTACCGCCCGAGGCGGGCGAACCTCCGTACCGCCAGTGGGAGGAACACCGCCAGCAGGGCGAGGGGCCACAGGACGGCCGGCCAGACGTGGCCCGCCTCGCCGCCGGGGCTGCCCAGGAGGTCGCGTACGGCCGTCGCCGTCTGGGACAGGGGGTTGAACTGGACGGCCGTGCCGAGCCAGTGCGGCATGGAGTCGCGGGCGGCGATGGCGTTGGAGAGGAACCCGACCGGCCAGACGAGGATCTGCACGGCCTGGACCATCTCCGGGCGGCCGGCGACCAGGGCGAGATGGATGCCGATCCAGAGCATGGCGAAGCGGAACAGCAGAAGCAGTCCTGCGGCGGCCAGGAAGGCGCCGGGGCCGCCGTGCGCCCGCCAGCCGAGCGCGTACGCCACACCGGTCACCAGGGCCAGCGCGGCAGCCGACTGGAGCATGTCGGCGGCCGAACGGCCCACCAGGACCGCCCCGTCCGCCATGGGCAGGGAACGGAACCGGTCGATGACGCCCCTGGTGAGGTCCTGGGTGACCGCCGTCATGGTGCCCTCCAGGCCGAAGGCCATGGTGAGCGCGAGCATGCCGGGCACCAGGAAGTCGACGTAGTCACCGGTGACGCCCCGGCCGCCGCCGATCAGGTAGCCGAACATCAGCAGGAGCATCACCGGGAAGGCCAGCGCGACCAGCGGCTGTCCGGGCTGCCGGCCCCAGCGGGCCAGTTCGCGCCGGGTCATGGTCCAGGAGTCGGTCAGCGCGTACGCCGGCGCACCGCCCGCCTTCGCACCGCCCGCCTTCGCCCCGCTCACTCGCGTCGCGCTCACGCGGCCTCCCTCCCTCGGTTCCGGCCCCCGGTGAGGTGCAAGAACACCTCGTCCAGCGTGGGACGGCGCAGGGCGACGTCCGCCGCCTCGATGCCGGCGGCCTCCAGGGCGCGTACGACAGCGGACAGTGCGCTCATGCGGTCGGTGACCGGGGCGCTGAGCAGCCGGCGGTCGGTGTCCACGGAAACCCCCTCCAGGGGGAGCAGGGCGACGGCGGCACCGAGTCGGCCGGCGTCGCGCAGGACGATGTCGACGCGGTCGCCGCCGGTGAGGGTCTTCAGCTCGTCGGGGGTGCCGTCGGCGACGACCCGGCCGTGGTCCACGAAGGCGACGCGGTCGGCGAGCTGGTCGGCCTCCTCCAGGTACTGGGTGGTGAGCAGGACCGTCGTACCGGCGCCGGCCAAAGACCGTACGGCGGCCCAGACCTCGGTACGGCCGCGCGGGTCGAGGCCGGTCGTGGGCTCGTCGAGGAACAGCACCTCGGGGTCGGTGATCAGGGACGCGGCGAGGTCGAGGCGGCGGCGCATCCCGCCGCTGTAGCGGGCGACCGGGGTGCGGCCGGTGCCGGTGAGGTCGAAGCGCTCCAGGAGTTCGGTGGCGCGTACGCGCGCGTGGCGGGCGCCGAGGTGGTGCAGCCGGGCGAACATCTCCAGGTTCTGCCGGCCGTCCAGTTGCTCGTCCAGGGCCGCGTACTGGCCGAGCAGGCCGATGCGGCGGCGCACCGCGCGGGCCTCGGCGCGCACGTCGTGCCCGGCGACCCGGATGCGGCCGCCGTCCGGCCTGAGCAGGGTGGACAGGATCCGGACCAGGGTGGTCTTGCCCGCGCCGTTGGGGCCGAGCACGGCGTGCACCGTGCCCCGTGCGACGCTCAGGTCGAGCCCGTTCAGGGCGTGTTCGGTGCCATAGGTCTTGTGTGCGTCCTCGACGGTGATCACCGGGTCGGCCATGCCGCTCCTCTGCTAGTCAAGTTTGACTACATGCTCGAACGTAACGCCGGACCCGGCATTGGTCAAACTTGATCAGTCGTCGGACACGGTCAGCGGTCGTCCTCCGGATGCCGCTCCCCCGTCGCGTACGGGTTCGCCTCGCCCTCGGCGAGCACGCCGACGAACGGTTCGCCCTCACCGGCGAAGGTGTACGCGCCGTTCTCGATGCGCGCGACAAGGCCATGGGTCCACTCGGCCTCGGAGTCGGCCGTGTGCACCCACATGTTCATGATCTCGCCGATGTGGCCGAGCTGCCCCGGTCCCCCCTCGGGCACGTAGTGCTCGGTGACCGAGGAGCGCCAGGCCTCGATCCGGCGGGTGCGCTCCTTCAGCAGCGCCACCGCCTCGGGCCTCGGCAGGTCGACCATGAAGCCGATCGCCGCCGCCTTCACGTCGCCGCGCTGGTCGTAGGTGACCAGCGCGGCGCGCAGCAGGGCGAAGTACTCCTCGGTGCCCGTGCTGGTCAGCTCGTACTCGGTGCGGGGCGGGCCGCCGGCCGTGGACGGCGCGATCTCGTGCGCGTGCAGCAGCCCTTGCCTGGCCATCTGCTTCAGGGCGTGGTAGATCGAACCCGGCTTGGCGTGGGACCACTCGTGCGCGCCCCAGTACTCCAGGTCGTTGCGGACCTGGTAGCCGTGGGCCCGCCCGTGCTGGCGGACCGCGCCCAGCACGAGAAGTCGGATCGCTGACATGGGGTCCAGGTTAGGGCCCCGCGATCACCCCCAGGCGCCCTGGCCCTGGGCTTCCTGGGCCACCAGCTCGAAGGCCGTCTTTCCGTCCAGGGATTCCCGGATGATGTCGGCGTGGCCGGCGTGCCGGGCCGTCTCGCGGATCAGCTGCAGACACAGCCAGCGCAGCGAGACCCGGGCCTGCGGCGGGAACCAGGGGTCCGGCGGGAGCGGGAAGGTATCGTCCAGGCTCGGCGCGGAGCGGATGAACTTCTCCGTCTCGGCGGCGACCTCCTCCCAGTACGCCAGTTGCCCGGCGACCGTCTCGTCGTCGGTCAGCTGGAAGCACTCGTGCCAGTTCGACTCGTCACGCCGGACCGCCGGCGGCTCCTGCCTGGCCCGGGCGACCCAGCCCTGCTCGACCTCGGCGACGTGCTTGAGCAGGCCGCCCAGGGACAGCTCACTGGCGCTGGGGCGGGTGCGGGCCTGTTCCTCGGTCAGACCGAGCAGGGCCCGGCGGATCCCGCCGCGCTGTTCCTCGATGAACGCCAGCAGCGCTCCTCGCTCGTCGCCCTTCGCCTCCGCAGGCACGTGCTTGACCATGACGGCCGCCTTTCATCGGTCCACCGGGACTCTCGCCCTGACACCGATGACGTTACGGGCCCTTGCGGTCAGGTTCTGTCCGCAAGTACCGGTCGTGGCGAGAATTCGTCAGAACGGAAAGGCGCTGCGGCCGTGCTGCACCGAGATCCACTTGACGGTCGTGAACGCCTCCAGCGTCGTCTCGCCGTTCAGTCGGCCGATCCCGGACTGCTTCTCGCCACCGAACGGCACGATCGGCTCGTCGTGGACCGTGCCGTCGTTCACGTGGAACATGCCGGTGTCGATCTGCTTGGCGAAGGCGACGCCCCGCTCGATGTCACCGGTGTGGACGGCGCCGCTGAGGCCGTACGGCGTGTCGTTGACGATGCGGAGCGCCTCCTCCTCACCGTCGAACGGGACGAGGAAGACGACCGGGCCGAAGATCTCCTGGCGCAGCAGCGCGGAGTCGGCGGGGACGTCGGTGAGCACGCTGGGCTCGACCAGGTTGCCCGACGTGCCGCCGCGGAGGAGGGCGGTGGCGCCCTCGGCGACGGCCTGCTCGACGGCTCCGGAAATGGCGTTCGCCTGCTGGGAGTTGATCACCGGGCCGATAACGGTCTGCGGGTCGCGCGGGTCGCCGACCTTCAGCGACCTCACCTTGGCGACGAACTTCTCGGTGAACTCGCCGGCGATCGAGCGGTCCACGAGCACGCGGTTCGCGGCCATGCAGACCTGGCCCTGGTGGACGAACCGGCTGAAGACCGCCGCGTCCACCGCGTAGTCGAGGTCGGCGTCGTCCAGGACCACCAGCGCGCTGTTGCCGCCCAGTTCGAGCACCGAGCGCTTGAAGTTCGCGGCGCAGACGGTGGCCACATGCCGGCCGACCTTGTCGGAGCCGGTGAAGGAGATGACCTTCGGGACCGGGTGCTCGATGAACGCGTCGCCGATCTCGGCGATGTCGGTGACCACGACGTTGAGCAGGCCGCCGGGCAGCCCGGCTTCCTCGAAGATCTTCGCGATCAGGGTGCCGCCCGCGATCGGGGTGTTCTGGTGCGGCTTGAGGACCACTCCGTTGCCGAGCGTGAGCGCCGGGGCGACCGACTTGATCGACAGCAGAAAGGGGAAGTTGAAGGGGCTGATCACACCCACGACCCCGACCGGTACCCGGTAGACACGGTTCTCCTTGCCGTCGACCGGGGAGGGCAGGATCCTGCCCTCGGGGCGCAGCGCCAGGTGGATCGACTCGCGCAGGAACTCCTTGGCCAGGTGCAGCTCGAAACCGGCCTTCACGCGCGTGCCGCCCAGTTCCGCGATGATCAGGTCGGCTATCTCCTGCTCGCGGTCCTCTATGAGTCTGAGCGCCCGCTCGAAGACCGCACGGCGGGCGTAGGGGTTGGTCGCGGCCCACTGCTTCTGGGCGCGGGCCGCGGCCCGGTAGGCCTGGTCCACCTCGCCGGCCGTGGCCACCGTGATCGAGGCCAGCTTCTCGTCGTCGTAGGGGTTGAAGTCGATGACGTCCCAGGAGCCGGTGCCCGGACGCCACTCGCCGTCGATGTACTGCTGGGCCAGGTCGGTGAAGTAGGACGACATGTGATCCCTCAATCACTAGCGGACGCAGATCCTGGTCAAGGTCTGATCACACGTCATCGTACTTAGCTGTCAAGAGAGTTGAAGGAGACCTCGGAGTAGGTCCCGGCTCTCGTCGGGGCCCGGACTGTCCTGCTGCAGCTCCTTGAGCGCCTGCTCGTACTGGGCGACGTCCTCGCGCTTGTCCAGGTAGAGGGCGCTGGTCAGCTGCTCCACGTAGACGACGTCGGACAGGTCGGCGTCGGGGAAGCTGAGGATGGTGAAGGCGCCGCTCTCGCCGGAGTGCCCGCCGAAGCTGAACGGCATGACCTGCAGCCGTACGTTGGGCCGCTCGGAGAGGTCGATGAGGTGCTGCAGCTGGCCGCGCATGACCTGGCGGTCGCCGTAGGGGCGGCGCAGGGAGGCCTCGTCGAGGACGATGTGGAACTCGGGGGCGTTGTCCGCCAGCAGATGCTTCTGCCGCTCCATGCGCAGGGCGACCCGGCGCTCGACGTCCGCCGGGCTCGCGCCCTTCATGCCGCGCCGGACCACGGCGCGGGCGTACTCCTCGGTCTGGAGCAGGCCGTGGACGAACTGCACCTCGTAGACGCGGATGAGGGACGCGGCGCCCTCCAGGCCCACATAGGTGGGGAACCAGCTGGGCAGGACGTCGGTGTAGCTGTGCCACCAGCCGGCCACGTTGGCCTCGCGGGCGAGGGAGAGCAGTGACTCGCGTTCCGCCTCGCCCGTGATGCCGTACAGGGTCAGCAGGTCTTCCACGTCTCTGGTCTTGAAGCTCACCCGGCCCAGCTCCATACGGCTGATCTTCGACTCGGAGGCGCGGATGGAGTATCCCGCCGCCTCGCGCGTGATACCCCGAGCTTCACGCAGTCGCCTGAGTTGCGAGCCGAGCAGCATCCGCCGCACCACCGATCCGGGCTCTCCCGCGCTCACCTTCGTCAGCCTCCCCAACCGTCTTCAGGGCCCGCAGTCTGCCACTAAAACACTTCGAGCAGTACTCGCCCGGTTACGGAAACGGAAAGACCGGGGCCGTTCCTGTCTGCCGGTTTCGGTAAGAGGTCAGGACCACTGGCGACAATCGCCGGGAAGATGGCGGAAAAAATGGCCAAGAAGCGGTACGGGCAGTGTCATTTCGGTCGCGTGCACGTGCATCTGCCCTTGCATCTGCTGTGCGCATCCGAAACCATGGTGCCGCACCACCGCCGCATCGCAACGACCGCGAACTCCCGGGAGTGCCTCGCATGGGGACGAATGGATCGACCATGCTCAAGCCGTTACGGCAGGGCCTTCCGCCGCTGGATCCCGCGGCCGTGTCCGACGCCGCCTCCTGCGCCCTGCCCGCCCGGTACGACGCGGTGCGCGAGGCCCGGCGCTTCACCCGCGCCACCCTCGACCAGTGGGACGCGGGCGACCGCTTCGACGACATATGTCTCGTCGTCTCGGAACTCGTCACCAACGCCCTGCGCCATGCCCTCCCGGGGGACGCGGGCTGCTCCGAACACGCCCCGTCCGTGCGGCTGCACCTGATGCGCTGGAGCGAGCGGCTGGTGTGCGCGGTGCGCGACCCGAGTCACGAGACGCCGGTCCCGCGCGACTCGGACGACTTCTCCGCCGAGTCCGGGCGCGGGCTGTTCCTGGTCGACTCCTTCGCCGACAGCTGGGGCTGGCACCCGCTCGCCGGCACCCTCCACGGCAAGGTCGTCTGGGCGCTGTTCCGGCTCCGCCGGGCCGGCTGACGTTGCGGCGCACCGACGGACGCGCGGTTTCTACGCGCGTCACTCCGACATCGTTGCCAACGGTGCGCCCCGGGCCCGGTTCCGGGGCGTCAGCTCACGATGAGGTGGTCGAACTCGCCGTCCTTGATGCCGAGCAGCATGGCCTCGATCTCCGCGCGCGTGTAGACGAGCGCCGGGCCGTCGGGGAAACGCGAGTTGCGGACGGCGACCTCGCCGCCCGGCAGCCGCGCGAACTCCACACAGGAACCCTGCGAGTTGCTGTGCCTGCTCTTCTGCCAGGCCACGCCGACCAACTGCTCGGCAGCCATGCCGTTGTACACGTCGTACCCCCCGTACACGCCGTCAACGTCGCGGTCCACAGGTCGCTCCCCGGTGGTGCACTGGCTGGTGTGGCCATAGATGCTCTGGTCAACTGAACCGGATCATAACCCGTTCATGTGCAGGTGCATGAGCAAATGCACGTGCACGCGCGGTGCTCCCACGGTTACAGGTTTGACGTCCGCTTTACCGAAGCTGGTCCAGCGTCTGCCCCAGTGCGGGCAGGACATGCCCGCGCCATCCCCCGTCCATGATCTTCCGCGCCATCAGCTGAGCCGGGTCGTCCGGATCGAAACCGTCGTGCACTAGGAAGAGACGCGTACCGCGCCCTTCGTGTTCCAGGATCCAGGTGATGGTCCAGTCCGCTGGATTGGCCGGATCGGCGTCGTCCCAGCGGACGGACAGCATCCGCTCGATGTCGTAGGCGAGGACGCACACCTCCACGACCCCGGAGAAGCGGGAGCTGGGACGCGGGACGGAGGTCATCCGGTACCGGTGGCCGACCTCCAGCCGGAAGTCCTCGGCGCCGGGCATCTGCCAGCGGGCGAGCAGGTCCGGGTCGGTCAGGGCGCGCCAGACCTTGGCGGGCGGATGCGGGAAGAACTGGTCGACGCGGAGGGTGGTCAGGTCGTCCGCGTCATCGCCGGGTGCGGTGCTCATGAGGGCTGATCGTCGGGCATGCTGTCGAGCAGATCGCCGAGACCCTTCAGCCGCTCGCGCCAGAACCGCTCGTACGGGTGGAGCCAGTCCTGCACCTCGGCGAGCGGGGCCGCCTCGAGACGGTAGATGCGCTGCCGCCCGGAGCGCTGTTCGGAGACGAGGCCGGCCTCCCGGAGCACCCTGAGGTGTTCGGAGAGGCTCGGGCGGCGCATGTCGAAGTGGTCGGCCAGGGCCTGGACGGGCTGGGGTCCGCGCTCGCGCAGCAGCCGCAGCACCTCGCGGCGGGTGGCGTTGGCGAGCGCGGCGAAGACGCGGTCCTCGGCGGCGGTACCCGTCCCGTTCATGGAGCGGTCAGAAGCCTTCCTTCTCCGTCAGCAGCATCAGACCGTTGCCGTCGGGGTCCGTGAAGGAGGCCACGCGCCCCCACGGGAGTTCGTCCGGTCCCTGTACGGGGGTCCCGGCCGCGGCGAGCCGGGCGCAGTCCGCGTCGACGTCGGTCGTGACCAACATGATCCCCCGCGCGGAGCCGGGCTCGAAACCGCCCATGCCGGGCCCGGAGAGCGTGAAGACGGTCCGAGCCCCCTCGGGGGCCACCTGGAGCCAGCGGCCCTGGGGCATGTCGCGGTCGGCGGTGACGGTGAAACCGAGGACGTCCCGGTAGAAGCGCAGGGCGCGGTCCTGGTCGGAGACCGGAAGCGTGACGAAGGAGGCGTGGGTGATGGCCATGCCCGGAGAATAGGTAGACCGTCCCCTACGCGTCAACCGTAGGCGATTGCCTACCTATATGCGCTCACCTGCTGGAGTACGGCACCAGCGCCATCCCCCTTGCGTCCTCGATGGCCCGCGCGAGCGGGCTGCTCACCGGGGCCCGGCCGGGCTTCGGCAACCGCATCTCCTGCTCCCACCGGCGCACCGGGCTGAAGAAGATCATCCGGTGGCCGTGGTCCACGGAGGCCGAACGGATCGCCGCCCGCGCCGAGTTGCGCGGGCAGCCGCGGGACACGAGCGCCACGCGCGTGCGCAACCGCGACCAGGCCGACGGCCGCCCGCGCGGGTGTCTGCGCGCCTTCGGCCTGGCCCGGGTGAACCTGCGCGGGCAGGCTCACAACGGATTCCTGCCCGGCGTCCGGAAGTCCTCCCGGTAACTGCTGGTAGCTTGCTGCGGGCCGTCCGGCCGAGGGCGGCCGGCCGCTACAGCTTGGGAGTTTTCCGGTGAGTTCTGCGACAGCAAGGAGCGCGACTGCGAGGGTGCGGACCGCGACCGTGGCCGCGGGGCTGGTGGGTGCGCTCGCCGCGTTGACGGCGTGCAGCGGGGGCGGAGGTGGCGGCGGGGGCGGCAAGAGCGCCTCCTCGGCGCCGCCGAGCGCGACCGCGACACCCACCGCGAGCTCGGGCTCCGCGGCCGTGACGGGCGCCTCCGGCAAGCTCCAGGGCAGCTGGCTCACCACGAGCAGGGGCAAGATCGTGGCTCTGGTGATCACCGGGAAGAAGGCCGGGCTGTTCGTGACCGGCCGCAAGACCTGGTGCCAGGGGGCCGCGGGCGAGGAGGCGGGGATGCAGATGATCCATCTGACCTGCCCCGACGGCGACAAGGACCGGGTCACCGGCATGGTCGACTCGGTGGACGGCAAGGGCATGACGGTCAACTGGTCGGGGAAAACCGGCCGGGAGACGTACACCAAGGCGGAGGGCGGCACGCTGCCGTCGGCACCGCCGACCCGGGTGAAGAAGTGACGCCGGCGGGGCGTGCCACCTGAAGTGATGATTCCGAGGGGGTGTGCGAGCGGGGGCGGCGCGCAGACGCCATGATGCAGGGGCACCGTCACGACCTCGATGGGACCTGCTCATGCGCGCCATTCCGCTCACCGTCACGGCCCTCGCCGCCGCCCTGCTGCTCACCGCTTGCAACGGCGGCGGGAGCAAGAGCGAGAGCAAGAACAGCTCTGCCTGCGAGATCGGCGGGGTCTCCGTGCAGATCGGGTCGGCGAGCATCGCGCCGAAGGCCGGTGACACGGGCGAGATTCCCGTCAGCATCACCAACCAGAGCAAACCCTGCACCCTGGACCACTTCGCGGGCGTCGTCCTGAACGCCGGCGGCACCAAGACCGACGTGCCGGCGCTCAAGGGCGCGAAGGCCCAGAAGCTCAAGCTCGCCAAGGGCGACTCGGCGTCCTTCACCATCGGCTATGTGCGCGGCAAGGCGGGCGACAAGACCGGCGTGGACGCGAAGACCGTGACCATCAGCCTGCCAGGCTCCCCCAACGTCCGGAGCTTCCCCTGGTCCTACGGCCCCGTCGCGGCCCAGGCCGGCGGGAGCGGCCCCGACGCCTCCGTGAGCGCCTTCCAGCAGGTCGGCGACTGAGCGTCACTCCGGCCCGGCGGTGTCACTCCGGCCCGGCGGTGTCACTCCAGCCGGGGGCGGGCCCTGACCTGGGCGCGGTCCGCCGCCCGCGCGCCCTCCGTCCACCCGGCGGTGTCGCTCACTCCGCGCAGCCGGGTCGTGGTGGTCTCGGGGAACATGCGCTCCAGCCGGTCGGTGACGGCCAGTTCCCTGGTGGCGAGTACCGGCAGCAGGTCCTGGGTGACCTGGGTCCCGGCGGCGGCCGCGAGCCGGTCACCGACGCGGTGGGCGTAGGCGGCCAGGAACGACTGCCGGAAGGTCTTGGTCCGCTTCCGTCCGCCGGCTCTCTGCGCGGCCTCCGCCTTGGTCATCGCGTGCGTGGCCTGCACCAGCAGCGAGGTGTAGAGCAGCTCGACCGCCTCCAGGTCCGCCTCGAAGCCGACGACCGTGGAGAAGCCCAGCGGTCCGTGCCACACCGCGCGGCAGTTGTTCGCGCCGGCCACGGCGTCGAGCAGGACCGCCTTGGCCTGTTCGTACGGCGGCTCGACGCCGATCCGGCAGGCGCCGGGCGCGTCCGGCGCGGGGGCCCCGGCCGCGAGCAGCGCCTCGTCGACGCTGTGTCTCGCCATCAGCTCCTGCGCCTTGGCGCTGAGCGCCTCGGCCTCCTCCGGATACCCCGTCGCCTCGGCCTTGGCGAGCAGCGCGCGGATGCGGGTGAGCATGCGGGAGGCGGCCGGGCCGGGGGCAGGGCGGGACTCCTCCTCCAGGGGCTCCAGGGTGGGCAGGCGCAGCAGCAGGCGGTACAGCTCCAGCGCGGTCGTGGCCTGCGTGAAGCGGTCCGTCTCGCGGGCGGGGCCCTCGGGCAGCTCCATCAGCTGGGCGGCCCAGCGGCGCCCGCGCGGGCGGTCCTGCCCGGCCTGCGCGCGGATCAGCGCGGCGGCCCGGCGCACATGCGCGTCGTCCAGCTCGCGCCGCACCAGTCGTACGACGTCGGCGGGCTGCCAGCCGCGCCGCCAGGCCGTCGCGACGAACTCCGCACCCCGGCGCGCGAGTTCGGCGTCCGCGGCGGGGTCGGCGGCGAGCAGGGAGGCGCCGGTGTCGAGGCCGGTGTCGGTGTCGTCGTAGAGGGCGGCCCGGAAAGCCCGCTCGACGGTGCTGGCAGTGCTGGTCACATCGTCGATCGTGCCATGCGCCACCAACAGCGGGCCGAGCACTGTCCACAGGCTGTGGATGAAGGGGTCGGACCGGGGCTGCCGCCGGCACTGGAAAGGACTGTCAACTGATGGTTGACAGTTTGGGGGTGTCAACCTACGGTTGACGCATGGCTACCAATCCGAACCCCACGGCATCCGTACGCCTCGACGACCTCATCGAGGCCATCAAGAAAACCCACTCCGAGCCTCTCGAGCAGCTGGAGGACGCGGTGATCGCCGCCGATCACCTCGGCGACGTGGCCGACCATCTCATCGGCCACTTCGTCGACCAGGCACGCCGCTCCGGCGCCTCCTGGACCGACATCGGCAGGAGCATGGGCGTCACCCGGCAGGCGGCGCAGAAGCGGTTCGTGTCGAAGGAGTCCGCCGACCTCGGCGCGGCCGACTTCAGCCGTTACACCCCGCGCGCACGGAACGTCGTCGTGTCCGCGCACAACGAGGCACTGGCCGCCCGCAACCCCGAGGGCCGCCCCGAACACCTGGTCCTCGGGCTGCTCGCCGAACCGGAGGGTCTGGCAGCGAAGGCGATCACCGAGCAGGGCGTCCTCCTGGACGCCGCACGCCAGGCGGCGACCGCCGCGCTCCCGGCCGCCGCGGACGAGGTGCCCGACCTCATCCCCTACGGCCCCGACGCCAAGAAGGTCCTGGAGCTCACCTTCCGCGAGGCCCTCCGGCTCGGCCACAACTACATCGGCACCGAGCACATCCTGCTGGCCCTGCTGGAACACGAGAACGGCCGGGGCGTCCTCAGCGACCTCGGCATCACCAAGGCCGCGACCGAGCAGTACATCGCCAAGGTGCTGGCGCTGCTGACGGAGCAGACGAAGGCGGCGGCCACGGAGGCAGCCGGCGCGCAAGCGGCCGAACCCCACCCGACCGAGAACTGAACCCGCAGGTCAAGCCGATTGTCAGAGCCGCCTGCCAGACTCGCAGTCATGACCGACCGGTGGGCACTCGCACCGGCCGAGGACGGAGGCGTGGACGTCGCCCCCCTCGGCCGGGACGGGCTGCCCGCCGGGCCGGTGCGGCGGGAGAGCGATCTCGCCGGGGCGGTGCGGAGCCGCCCGGAGGTGACGCGCTGGGTGTGGCGGTCCACCCCCGAGGTCTACCCGCGTCTGCTCGCCACGGGGGTGCGAGTGGAGCGGTGCTACGACATCGAGGACGCCGAGACACTCCTGCTGGGCCACGAGGGCCGGTACGGCGAGCCGCACTCGGCCGCCGCCGCCCTGGCCCGCCTCCGGGGCGGCCCCGTGCCGCCCGACCCGCCCCAGCGCTCGGCCGAACCGGGCGCGCAGTCCCCGCTGTTCGAGCCCGCCGGCACCCGGCTGCCCCTGACGGACCTCCTCGCGGTCTACGCCGAGCAGCTGAGGCGGCATGAGCGGACCGCCCAGCCCGACCGGATGCGCCTGCTCACGGCCGCCGAGTCGGCCGGCATGCTGGTGGCCGCCGAGATGAACCACGCGGGCCTGCCGTGGAGCGCCGAGGTCCACCGCGGCCTGCTGCACGACCTGCTGGGCGAGCGGTACGCGGGCGGCGGCGAGCCGCGCCGCCTCGCCGAGCTGGCCGACGAGGTGTCCGCCGCCTTCGGCCGCCGGGTGCGGCCCGACCTGCCAGCGGACGTCGTCAAGGCGTTCGCGCAGGCCGGGATCAAGGTGCGCTCGACCCGCCGCTGGGAGATCCGGTCCGTCGACCACCCGGCCGTCGCCCCCTTGCTGGAGTACAAGAAGCTGTACCGCATCTGGGTGGCGCACGGCTGGTCCTGGCTGCAGGACTGGGTGCGCGAGGGCCGCTTCCGCCCCGAGTTCCTCGCCGGCGGCACGGTCACCGGACGCTGGGTGACCAACGGCGGGGGCGCACTGCAGATCCCCAAGGTGATCCGCCGGGCCGTGGTCGCCGACCCCGGCTGGCGGCTGGTGGTGGCCGACGCCGACCAGATGGAGCCGCGCGTGCTCGCGGCGATCTCCCGGGACCCCGGCCTGATGGAGGTCGCCGGCCGCGACAGCGACCTCTACCAGTCCGTCTCCGACCGTGCCTTCTCCGGCGACCGCGACCAGGCCAAGCTCGCCGTGCTCGGCGCGGTCTACGGCCAGACCTCGGGCGACGGTCTGAAGAACCTGGCCGCGCTGCGCCGCCGCTTCCCGAAGGCCGTCGCCTACGTCGACGAGGCGGCCCGCGCGGGCGAGGAGGGCCGGCTGGTGCGCACCTGGCTGGGCCGCACCTGCCCGCCGGCCGCCGGGGCCGGCGAGGACGCGGCGGATGAGGCGGGCATCCCCGTCGGTGAGGACGACGCCGAGACGCGGGCCGACGGCCGGGCCGCCTGGGTTCCGGGTTACGCCTCCGTCAACTCCCGCGCGCGGGGCCGCTTCGCGCGGAACTTCGTCGTCCAGGGCAGCGCCGCCGACTGGGCCCTGCTGATGCTCGCCGCGCTCCGCCGGGCCTGCGCCGGCCTCAAGGCCGAGCTGGTCTTCTTCCAGCACGACGAGGTGATCGTGCACTGCCCTGCCGAGGAGGCCGACACGGTCGTCCAGGCGATCCGCGCCGCCGCCGACCTCGCCGGCCGGCTGATCTTCGGCGAGACACCGGTGCGGTTCCCGTTCACGACGGCGGTGGTGGAGTGCTATGCCGACGCCAAGTGAGCGCTGCTCCGGTGCCCTTCGGTCACTCCGCGAGAAGTTCTCGCAGCTGTGTCACGACCGCCTGCTCGTCCGTGCCGTCCAGCGCCGCCAGCGCCGCCTGCCAGGCGTCGTGCGCCTCCGGCCGACGTCCCTGCGCGCGCAGCAGCAGCCCTTGCTGGTGCCGGGCCAGGCCGCCCATGTAACGGTCGGCGCGGGCGTCGGCCCGGCCGAGCAGTTCGGCGCACTCGCGGCCCGCCCGCTCGGTCTCCCCCAGCTGCCGCAGCGCACGGACCAGGCCGAGCCGGGTCTGGGACTCGCCGTGCCAGTCACCGTGGCCGCCGAGGATGCGCAGGCTCTCCTCGAAGTGCTCGGCGGCGGCGCCCGGTTCGCCCAGGGCGAGATGGGCGTAGCCCATGTTGCAGTGCGCCGAGTGCTGCACGATGACCGCGCCGATCGCGTCCCCGATCGCCAGCGAGCGCCGGTGCTGCTCGATGGCGGCGCGCGGGTCGGTGTGCTCGTAGAGGTTGCCGAGGTGGCTGTGGGTGACGGCCTCCCCGTAGGGGTCGTTCAGCTGCCGGGAGCAGGCGAGGCTCTGCCGCAGCGCCTCCCCGGACTCCGCGAACCGCCCGAGCCCCTCCAGCAGCAGCCCGCGGTTGTTCAGGCAGCGCCGGATCCGGGAGGCCACTCCGAGCCGCCGCCAGATCTCCAGGGACTGGTCGGTGAGGGCGAGGGCGTCCTTGTGCCGGCCGGCCAGGAAGTGCAGGCCCGCCAGGTCGCCCAGCGCGTACGCCTCGGCCGCCGCGTCCCCGAGCCGCCGCGCCGCGCCGAGCGCGGCCCGCCCCAGCACCTCCATCTCGGCGACCCGTCCGCTGCGCTGGACATACGGGAAGAGCAGCCGGGCCAGCGCCGAGAGAGAGGAGGCCCGGTCCGCGTCGGGCGTGTCCGCGTTCCGTGACACCAGGGCGACCACGTTCTCCAGCTCCACCTCGCCCCAGGCGAAGGCCTGTTCGGCGGAGTCGAAGTGCGCCATCCCGGCCAGGTCCGTCGCGTGTTCCGGCGGCTGCGCGGAGGTCGGCCGACGCCGGTCGTCCAGGTCGAGCCCGGGCTCCGCGATCGCCTCCAGCAGCCGCTCGGCCACGGCGGCGTACCAGCGCAGGGCGGTCAGGTCCGGAGCGGGTACCGGGAGGCAGCCGGACACGGCGGCGGCATCGGTCTGACCGACGGCGGCGGCATCGGTTTGACCGGCGGTTTCCCGGTGCGGGCCGTGACCGTCGTGCCCCGGCTCGGCGCCGGACGGGCCACCGGGCCCCCATGTGCCGGTGCCTTTCCCCGGCTCCCTCCCCGCACTCTTCGCCGTTCCCTTCGCCGTTCCCTTCGCCGCGCCCTCCCCCATGGCCGTTCCCGTGTCGGCCAGTTCGCGGGCGAAGTCGCGGACCAGGTCGTGCGGGGTGTAGCGGCCGTAGGCCGTCTCCTCCAGCAGGGCGACGTCGACCAGGCGGTCGAGGGCGGCCTCGGCGCGGCGCTCATCGGTGCCGGTGAGGCGGGCGATCAGCGGGGCGCCGTAGGTCGGCAGGTCGAGCGCGCCGATGTGGCGCAGGGTGAGGGCCGCGTCCCGGTCGGCCTCGCGCTCGGCGGCGGCGAGCGCGTCATGGGCGACGGCCAGAGAGCGCCGGACGCTCAGGTCGTCGTACTCCAGGTTCCGCAACCGCCCGCCGGTCTCGGCCAGTTGGCCCGCCAGCGCATCCGGGGTGAGCGCGCGCCGGGCGGCGAGCCGGGCGGCGACGACGCGCAGCGCCAGCGGGAGCCGGCCGGTCAGCTCGACCAGCGCATGACCGGCGTCCAGTCCCTCGCGTCCGCTCACGGCACGGAGCAGCGCCGCGCTGTCCTCGCCGGACAGCGGGGCGAGCGGGAAGCGCCGGGCGCCGTCGAGCGCGGTCAGCGGCGAGCGGCTGGTGACAATCACCGCACAGCCCGGCCCGGCCGGCAGCAGGGGCCGTACCTGGGCCGCGCTCGCCGCGTCGTCCAGCACCAGCAGGATGCGTGCCGGGGCGAGCAGCGAGCGGAGCAGGGCCGCTGCCGCGTCCGGGTGCTCGGGGATGCCGCGGGGCTCGACGCCCAGGTCCCGGAGCAGCGCGGCGAGCGCCTGTGCGGAGGGGAGCGGGGTCATGCCGGGGGTGGCGCCGTGCAGGTTGACGTACAGCTGGCCATCGGGAAATCGCTCCCGCAGCCCATGCGCGACATCCAGGGCGAGCGCACTCTTGCCGACGCCCGCCATGCCGCTGATCACCGCGATGGCGGGAGCCGGAGCGGGCGGCTCGGTGAGCGCGTGCCACAGCTCGCGGCGGACATCGGTACGACCGGTGAACTGGGCCGGTGGAGGCGGAAGTTGCGCCGGGCGCGGGATCTGCCGGGCCTCCGGCGCACCGCTCGGGTCCAGGACTGGCGCCGCGCCCGCCTGCCCGGCGTCGGCGTCTGCGTCTGCGTCGGCGTTGGCATCGGTGTCGTCGTCGGCGTCGGCGTCCAAGGGGCGGTCGTGCCGGCGTGGTTGACGGACATCGCTCCGCACGCCCGGTCGGCGGGCGCCACGCTCCTCGCCCGGACGCCGCTGCTCCTCGCCACTCCCCCGCAGCACCTCGACATGCGCCTCGCGGACCGCAGGGCCCGGTTCGATGCCGAGTTCCTCGATCAGGCGGGCGCGCAGATCACGGTGGACGGCGAGCGCCTCGGCCTGACGGCCGGTGCGGTACAGGGCGAGCATGAGCTGACGGTGGTACGCCTCGCGCAGCGGGTGCTCGGCGACCAGCGCCGCCAGCTCGGGGAGGATACCGGCCAACCGGGCGCCGCCGAAAGCGAGTTCGGCGTCGTAGCGCCACTCCAGCAGGAGCAGCCGGGCCTCCCCCAGGCGCTGCACCAGGGCGTAGCCGCCGAGGTCGGCGGGAAGCCCGCTGAGCGGGGTGCCGCGCCAGAGCGCGAGTCCGGCCGTGCAGGCCCGTACGACACCCGGCCAGTCCCGGCGGGCGTGCGCGGCCCGCGCCTCGGCGACCCGGGCGTCGAAGACGTGCACGTCCAACTCGCCGTGATCGACGCGCAGTACGTATCCCGGCGGTACGGCCCTGAGCCGGTCGGGGTCGTCCAGGAGGCGGCGCAGCCGGGTCACATGGTTGTGCAGGGACGCCTGCGCGGAGACCGGGGGCGCCCCGCCCCACAGGGCGTCCTTCAGTGACTCCACCGACACGACCCGGCCCGGCTCCAGCAGCAACGCGGCGAGCAGCACGCGCACTTTGGGGCTGCCGATGGCACGGATGAGGCTGCCGGGGGCGGAGTCGCCCGGGGTGCCGGAGGCGGCAGGTCCGCCGGGGTCGTCAGCGGCGTCAGAGCCGTCAGGGCCGTCAGAGCCGTCGGCGGTGGGCTTGCCGTGAGGGGTGCCGCCGGGCGCGGGTTCGCCGGGATCGGCGCCGGGGGATTCGGTCGAGATTCCGAATGACGGTCGGTCGAACAGGACCGGCGGTCCCAGCAGTCCGAACCGCAGCCCGCACCGCCGCATCACGCCGCTTCACTGCCTTCCCGTGCGGTCGGGGCCGACCGTGCTCCGCGACGAGCGTGTGCCCGCCGTTCCCTGGCGGAAATCCGCCCTGTCCACAACGGTTTCCCGCCATCTTCTGTCTGCCGGTCCGGCCCCGAATCGGCCTGTCCGACGGCCTGTTTCCGGATACCGTCGGCCAGTTCAAGCCAACGCATCCTCGACCTGCCGACGAACCGTTGGCCACATGTTAGCGATCCGTTGGCGAATCCTGATGTGATCATCTCCATCGGATCTGGCCCGACGGCGCGCGCGTATGTCGCGTAACTCGGGGGAGTGTCGCCGCAGGCTGGGTCCGGGGACGCAAGGGGCCCCGGTCGGCGGAGGTGAACGCCCGGGGCCCCGTCCCGTTCCCTGCGGCGACGGCCGCGTACTTGTAGGTGCAGACGTGACGCCGCCACGCCCCTTCGCGCCGGTCGGCCCACCGGCAGGGCCTCGCACCCGGTTCCCTGACAGGCGCGGCCGCCCTCACATCACCGGCGGGCGCCCCAGCCGGGTCAGCCGCCACACCGTCCGCCAGCGCATGGGGCGGCGCTCACCGGCCGGTTCCCGCACCCCTTCCGCGAAGCCCGCGAACCATGCCCTCAGCCCGGCCGCGGAGCGGGTGCGGGCCAGGGTGAGCAGCGTCCACACTCCGAGGTGCACGGGAATCAGGGGCAACGGCAGCCGGCGCCGGACGAGCCAGACGCGGTTGCGTGCGTTGACGCGGTAGTAGATGGCGTGCCGGGCCGGTGAGGTCTTGGGGTGCTGGAGCAGCAGTTCGGGGGCGTACAGGATCTTCCAGCCGGCGTCGGCGGCGCGCCAGGCGAGGTCGGTCTCCTCGTGCGCGAAGAAGAACTCGGCGGGCCAGTCCCCCGTCTCGGCCAGCATCGCCATGCGCAGGGCATGCCCGCCGCCGAGGAAGCCGGTGACGTAACCCCCGCGCATCGGGTCGGACTTGCCCACGCGGGGTACGTGCCGCTGCTGGGTCTCGCCGTGCTCGTCGGCGATGCGGAAGCCGACGATACCGAGGCGCGGATCGGCGGCGTACAGGTCCCGTACGCGGCGCAGCACGTCGGCGTCGACGAGCAGCCCGTCGTCGTCCAGTTCCACGACGATGTCGACGTCGCCGTACTCCCGCAGCCGGGCGAGCGCCACGTTCCGGCCGCCCGGACAGCCGAGGTTCTCCTCCACGTCGATGGTGGTGACCTCGCCGGGCAGGGAGAGCCTGCGGGCGAACTCGGGCAGCCGGCAGCCGTTGCCGACGATGACGACGCGGGCGGGGGCGAGGTCCTGCTTGGCCACGGACTCCAGCAGGGCGTCGACCTCGGCGGGCCGGTTGCCCATGGTCACCACGGCGACGGCGATCCTCGGCTCCACCACGTCACTCACCCCATCCGGCCGACGGCGGCGCCGCCCCCTGAGCGTGCGGTGCCCGCCGTTCACCAAGATGTTGCCTCAGGTCCGCGGGTTCACCCGACCCTGATTCACTTTGCGGCCCCTGACCACCCGGCGTCGACGCCGCGTCCACTGAACGAGAAAGCCCAGCTCAGACACTGTCTGAGCTGGGCTTGTCATGGAGCCGCTTTCGGGATTCGAACCCGAGACCTACGCATTACGAGTGCGTTGCTCTGGCCATCTGAGCTAAAGCGGCGCGCTTGCCGCACCTATGGTGCGATCAGCGACGTCGGTAAGTCTACACAGTTTCCGAGGGTGCTTCGTACCGGCCCCGGAGCGGGTGGCTCCGGGGCCGGCGGGAGGGCTATGAGCAGCGCTTTCCCGTGGTCGGCGGGGTGCCGTGGAGCAGGTAGGTGTTGATCGCCGAGTCGATGCAGGTGCTGCCGCGGCCGTAGGCGGTGTGGCCGTCGCCGACATAGGTCAGCAGGCGGGCCGAGGACAGCTGGCGGGACAGGGACTGTGCCCAGCGGTAGGGGGTCGCCGGGTCGCGGGTGGTGCCGACGACCACGACCGGCGCCGCGCCCCGGGCCCGGACGCGGTGCGGCTCACCCGTGGCCCGCACCGGCCAGTACGTGCAGTTCAGCGACGCCCACGCCAGGCCGGCACCGAAGACCGGGGACGCCTTCTCGAAGGCGGGCAGCGACTTTTCCACCTGGTCGGGGCTGGTGAAGGCCGGCGGCAGGTCCAGGCAGTTCACGGCGGCGTTGGCCATCATCAGGTTGCTGTAGTGGCCGTCGGCGCCCCGTTCGTAGTAGCTGTCGGAGAGCGCGAGCAGGCCCGCGCCGTCGTTCTCCTTCATCGCGGAGGTCAGCGCCTCGCGCAGCTGCTCCCACGTGCCCTGGTCGTACATCGCCGCGATCACCCCGGTCGTGGCCAGCGCCTCGCCGAGCTTGCGGCCGTCCGCGTCGCCCGCCGGGACGGGATGCGCGTCGAGCTTGCGGAAGAACGCCCTGAGATGGTCGCCGACCTGCGCGGGCGTCGTGCCCTTGCCACCGAGCGGGCAGTCGGAGTGCCGTACGCAGTCCTTCGCGAACGCCTGGAACGCCGTCTCGAAACCGGCCGTCTGCTCCAGGTTCATCGTCCGGGCATCCAGGGAGGGGTCCATCGCGCCGTCCAGGACGACCCGGCCCACCCGGTCGGGAAACAGCCCGGCGTACGTCGCCCCGAGAAACGTGCCGTACGACGCCCCCACGTAGTTCAGTTTCGGATCACCCAGCGCCGCCCGCAGGATGTCCATGTCCCGCGCCGCCTCGACGGTGGAGACATGCCGCAGCAGCCGCGCCGAATGCGCCCCGCAGCTCTCCGCGAACTTCCTGTCCGCCGTGACCAGCGCGTTCCGCTCCTGCTGGTCGTCGGGCGTCAGATCCGTCTGCGTGTACGCGTCCATCTGGTGGCCGTCGAGGCACTCGACGGGCTCACTGCGGGCGACGCCCCGCGGGTCCACCGCGACCATGTCGTAGCGCGCACGGACGTCGGCCGGGTAGCCGATGCCCGCGTAGCTCTGCAGGTAGCCGACCGCCGAGCCGCCGGGACCGCCCGGGTTGACCAGCAGCGAACCGAGCGGCTTGCCCTTGCCGGTGGCCTTCTTCCGGGCGACGGCGAGCCGGACGTCACCCGAGGCGGGCTTGGCGTAGTCCAGCGGGGCCTTCATCGTCGCGCACTGGAAGCCGGAGACACCGCAGCTGCGCCAGCGCAACTTCTGGCTGTAGTACGGCGACAGCGCCGACGGTGTCGCGCGCGGCAGCGCGGCCAGCACCGCGTCCGTCGCACCGCCGGCCGACGTGGTCGGGCTCCCGGAGGAGCAGGCGGACACGAGCAGGGCGACGGCCGCGAGAAGAGTTGCCGTGAGGCGGGCCGTCGTCCGGGCGCGGGGGGCCCGGGTCCGGCGGAGGGATGGCCTGAGGTGCATCAAGCGAGCGTAACGCTGAGCGACGGATCGGGGGCGAGACGTCGGAATTATGGCTCGTACGGAGGACATGGGCTCGTACGGGGGGCATGGCTCTTACGGGGGATGACTCTCATGGGGCACGGCTCTCATGGGGCACGGCTCTCATGGGGGCACGGCTCTCACGGGGCACGGCTCTCACGGGGACATACCCGCACCTCCGATCGTGTCAGAGCGGTGTCCGCGCCAGGGGCGACCTGTCCCCGCCGCGCGGTGTCAGCCCGCCCGCAGTGCCATCGTCATCGCCTCCACCGCCAGCAGCGGAGCCACATTGCGGTCGAGGGCCTCGCTGCACGCGGCGATCGCCTCGATGCGGCGGAGCGTGGATTCCGGGGTGCTGCCACGCGCCAGTCGCTCCAGGGCGTCCTCGGCGTCGGCGTTGGCGATCGCCACGCGGGAGCCGAGCTGAAGGGCGAGGACATCGCGGTAGAAGGCGGTGAGATCGCCGAGGGCGACGTCGAGGCTGTCGCGCTGCGTGCGGGTTCTGCGGCGCTTCTGCATGTCCTCCAGGTCCTTCATCACACCCGCCGTGCCGCGCGGCAGCCGGCCGCCCTGGGACGCGCCGAGCGCCGTCTTCATCTCGTCGGCCTCCTTGCCGTCCATCTCCTCGGCGAGTTGCTTGGCGTCCTCGGCGGCCGCGTCGACCAGTTCCTGGGCGGCCTTGAGGCAGGCGCCGACCTCGTCCAGGCGCAGCGGCAGCTTGAGCACGGCCATGCGGCGCTCACGGGCCGCCGGGTCGGTGGCGAGGCGCCGGGCCCGGTCGACATGCCCCTGGGTGGCGCGGGCGACGGCCGTCGCGACGGCGGGCTCGATGCCGTCACGCCGTACGAGCATGTCGGCGACCGCGTCCACGGACGGCGTGCGCAGGTTCAGATGGCGGCAGCGGGAGCGGATCGTCGGCAGGACGTCCTCGATGGAGGGGGCGCAGAGCAGCCAGACCGTGCGCGGAGCGGGCTCCTCCACCGCCTTGAGGACGGCGTTGGCCGACTTCTCGTTCAGCCGCTCGGCGTCCTCGACCAGGATGATCTGCCAGCGGCCGTTCGCCGGGGCGGTGAACGACTTGCGGACCGTGTCCCGCATGTCCTTCACGAGGATCTCGGAGCCCACGGCGGCCACCGTGGTGACGTCCGCGTGGGTGCCGAGCAGCGCGGTGTGGCATCCGTCGCAGAAGCCGCAGCCGGGGGAACCGCCGAGCGCGCGGTCGGGGCTCACGCACTGCAGGGCTGCGGCGAAGGCCCTCGCCGCCTGGTTCCGGCCGGCTCCCGGCGGGCCCGTGAACAGCCAGGCGTGCGTCATCTTCGACGCCTCGGGCAGCGGTTCGTCGGCCGCGGCGGCCGTGACGAGGGCGTCGGCGTCCCGCGCGGCCGCGTCGAGCACCGCGCCCACCTTCTCCTGCCCGACGAGGTCGTCCCATACGGTCATGGGTCACGCCGCCCTTCCGTCACACTCCGCGTTCCTTCCCTCCATTGTGCGGGTGGGCACTGACAACGCGGTCCGACGGACGGTGCGGTGAGGGCGGTGAAAGCCGAGGGCGGTAAGAAGCGAGGGCGGTGCCCGCGACAGGCCGGTCGTCAGCCCCGTCGGCCCCGGCCGCTGCGGCCCTGCTCCTCGTCGTGATCGCCGTGGTCGCGCTCGTCGTAGGAGCCCAGCAGCTCGTCCGCCAGTGACGGCAGGTCGTCCAGCGGGGTCTCCTCGGCCCAGTCGGACCGCGGCCGGCGGCGCGGGGTTCCGTCGGCGTCGAGCTGGGGCATCTCGCGCGTACGGTCCTCGGAGCCGTCGGGGCCCGCGGCGAGCCGTTCGTCCCGGAAGAAGCCGGGCGGCACCCGGTCCGCCGGTGCGTCACCCCGTACGGGCGGCAGTACGGCGGTCTCATCCGCCGCACCGGAAACCGGCGGCAGGACCGCCGTCTCGTCCGCCGCGCCCGGAACCACCGGAGGCAGTACCGCCGTCTCGTCCGCCGCGCCCGGAGCCGACGGCGGCTGCGGCAGCTCGGCCGTGATCTCGGCGTCGGAGCCGGGCGCGGCCGGACCGGCCGCGTCCCGCTGCTCGCCAGCCTTGCCCCGGTGCTCCCGGTGCTCCCGGTCGTCACGCACGGGACGCAGCACCGTCGTCTCCTCCGTGCCCGCCCCCCGCGTGCCCGGCTCACCGGATCCCGGAGAGACCACCGGCGTCGGGACCGTCACCGCGTCGGAAGCCACGCCCGGCGCGGTCGGCATGGGCGTGCCGGGCCTGCGGGCCGCCGTGTCGGCCGCCGCAGCTGCCTCGGCCGCCTGCCGACGGGCCTCCTCGGCACGCAGCAGCGCCTCCTCGGCCTTGCGCTGCTTCTCCAGACGGCGCGCTTCCTCCTCGGCACGCAGCCGGGCCTGCCGGGCCTCTTCCTCGGCGCGCAGCCGGGCCTCCTCCTCGGCCTGCTTGCGGCGCCGTTCCTCCTCGGCCCTGCGGCGGGCCTCCTCCTCGGCACGGGCCTTCTCCTCGGCGAGGAGACGCTGCCGCTCCTCCTCCGCGCGGCGGGCCGCTTCCGCCGCCCGCTGCCGGGCCTCCTCCGCCTGCCGTTCGGCCTCGCGGCGCTGCGCCTCCTCCAGCTCGCGGCGCTTGCGTTCCTCCTCCTCGGCGCGCAGCCGGGCCAGCTCCTCCTGGCGCTCGCGCTCCAGGCGCTCCTCCTCGGCCTTGCGCGCGGCCTCTTCCTCGGCCTTGCGGCGGGCCTCCTCCTCGGCCTTCTTCCGCGCTTCCTCCTGGGCCTTGATCTCGGCCTCGGACAGCGGCAGCACGGTGTCGAGCCGGTGCCGGATGACGGTGGTGACGGCCTCGGGCTCCTGGCCGGCGTCCACGACCAGGTAGCGGCCGGGGTCGGAGGCGGCCAGGGTGAGGAAACCGGACCTCACGCGCGCGTGGAACTCCGCGGGCTCCGATTCGAGCCGGTCCGGCGCCTCGGTGAACCGCTCGCGGGCGGTCTCCGGGGAGACATCCAGCAGGACGGTGAGGTGCGGGACGAGCCCGTTGGTCGCCCAGCGGTTGATGCGGGCGATCTCGGTCGGGGACAGGTCGCGGCCGGCGCCCTGGTAGGCGACGGAGGAGTCGATGTAGCGGTCGGAGATCACGACCGCGCCGCGCTCCAGGGCGGGGCGTACGACCGTGTCGACGTGCTCGGCGCGGTCGGCGGCGTACAGCAGCGCCTCCGCGCGGTGCGACAGGCCCGCGGAGGACACGTCCAGCAGGATCGAGCGCAGCCGCTTGCCGACGGGCGTGGCCCCCGGCTCGCGGGTGAGCACGACCTCGTGGCCCTTGGCGCGGATCCACTCGGCGAGGGCCTCGGCCTGGGTGGACTTGCCGGCGCCGTCGCCGCCCTCCAGGGCGATGAAGAAGCCGTTGGCCGTCGGTGTCTCGACCGGGTCGTCGCCACCGAGCAGAGCGTCCTTGAGGTCCTGGCGCAGCGGGATGCCGGAGCGGTCGTCGACCTTGGCGAGTACCAGCGCCGCCACCGGCAGCAGCAGGGCGCCGACCAGCATCAGCGTGAAGGAGGCGCCGCCGTGCGCGAAGACGAACTTGCCGTTCTGCAGCCGGTGGGGGCCGATGAGCCCGGCGACCACGGGCGCGACCAGAGCGCCGAGCGCTACGAAGACCCGGACGACCGCGTGCAGGTGGTCGGTGACACGCGCCCGGCGGTAGTCCTCGGTCTCCTGGTCGAGCAGGGCGTGGCCGGTGTTCGCGGCCACGCCCGCGGTGACGCCGGCCAGCGTGACGATCAGCAGCACCGTGGTGACGTCGGGGACCAGCCCGGCGGCCAGCAGGGCGATACCGGTGAAGGCGATCGCGAGGGCGAGCAGCCGGCGGCGCGAGAGTGAGGGCAGCAGCGCGGGGGCCGTACGGATACCGACGGCGACACCGCCGGTCAGGCCCAGCACCAGCAGGCCGTACAGCACCGGGCCGCCGCCCAGGTCGGTGGCGTGCAGCACGCACACCGACACGGCCGCCGCGATGGCTCCGGCGACCGCGGCCGAGGCCGGGACGAGCAACGGGATCACGCCCGTACGGCCCTTGTCGACGCCGGTACCCGTGCGGGGGCGGCGCAGGCCCTCCAGCGGGGACCGAGCGCGCGGGGTGCGCGTGTCGGGCAGCTCCAGGAAGGTCAGCACGGACAGGGAGGCGGCGAACAGACCGGCCGCCACATAGGCCCCGAGGGCCGCGTGGTGCTGGTCGAACCAGACCACGCCGGTGCCCAGCAGGTTGTTGAACAGGGCGGCGACGACCAGCGCGGCGGCCGCCAGCGGGACGGCCAGGAAGCTGGTGCGCAGCGAGAGGCGGCGCAGGGCGTCCATGTGGTCCGGCAGCGGCCGTACGGTGGCGCCCTCCGGGGGCGGGCCGGGCAGCAGGGCCGGAGCCGCACTCTCCCGGCACACCGTCCACAGGCGCTCGGCGACGCCGGTGACGAAGGCGGTGACCAGTACGACGGCCAGCGCGTTGTCCGGCGTCCAGTCGATCCACAGGGGCGCGACGATCAGCAGGGCGGCGCGCACGCCGTCGGCGCCGACCATGGTCCAGCGGCGGTCGAGCGGGCCCTCCTGGGCGGTGAGCGTGGTCAGCGGGCCGAGGAGGACCGCGCCGAACAGCAGCGCGGCGAGGACGCGCGCCGCGAAGACCGTCGCCACTGCGAACGCCACGCCCCGGTATCCACCGCCGAACGCGCCCTGGGCGATCGCCGCCTGGAGGGTGAGGACGACCAGGACCAGGAGTGCCAGGCTGTCGCCGACACCGCTCACCAGCTGTGCGCTCCACAGGCGCCGCAGCTGCGGTCGGCGCAGCAGGGAACGGACGGCGCGCTCGCGGGAGTCCGCGACCAGGGCGTCGTCCGGGGCTGCGGTGGGGGCCGTTGGCTGCTCGGCTCGCGTCATGCGTTCAGCCTATCCGCAGCCACCGACACCACACCTCGCCGCTCCTGGCATGCGCACGCCCCGACACCAAAGTGATGCCGGAGCGTTCGCTGTGCGAAGCCGGGAGCCGCCTACGCCGGTCAGTCCTCCGGGGCGAAGACAGTGGACGCATGTGCGGGAAGCCGCGGGTCATCCACTCATCCACCGGAAGCCGCCGCCATACGAGAAGAGACGGGACACCCGCCGGCCCCCGTGCGGGAAGCCGCAACGTCCGCCGCGATGCCGCGGACCCCATACCGGGAGCCGCCGACCCCCCTGCCCGATACGGTCGGCCCCCTTACAGGGAAAGCCACGGGTCCCCGGGCCCCAAGCCGGCGGTTACCGCACCCGGGAGCCGCCGGCCGCCACACATGGAGCCGCCGCCCTCTACCGGAAGTCGGCGGTCCGCCACGCCGGGGCCGTCAGTCCTCCGTGCCGGAAGCCGTCGCCTTCGAAGCCGTCGCCTTCTTGGCGGTCGTCTTCTTCGCCGTGGTCTTCTTCGCGGCCGCGGTCGTCTTCTTCGCCGCCGTCTTCTTGGCGGCGGTCTTCTTGGCCGGGGCCGTCTTCTTGGCCGCGGCCTTCTTCGCGGTCTTCTTGGCGGGCCCCTTTGCGCGCTTCTCGGCGAGCAGTTCGAAGCCGCGCGCCGGAGTGATCGCTTCCACGCTGTCATCCGAGCGGAGGGTCGCGTTGGTCTCGCCGTCGGTGACGTACGGGCCGAAGCGGCCGTCCTTGACCACGACCGGCTTGCCGGAGACCGGGTCCTCGCCCAGCTCCCTCAGCGGCGGCTTGGCGGCCGCGCGACCCCGCTGCTTGGGCTGGGCGTAGATCGCCAGCGCCTCCTCCAGCGTGATCGTGAAGAGCTGCTCCTCGGACTGCAACGAGCGCGAGTCCGTGCCCTTCTTCAGGTACGGGCCGTAGCGGCCGTTCTGCGCGGTGATCTCCTGGCCCTCGGCGTCCGTGCCGACGACGCGCGGCAGCGACATCAGCTTCAGCGCGTCCTCCAGCGTCACCGTGTCGAGGGACATCGACTTGAAGAGCGAGGCCGTACGCGGCTTGACCGCGTTCTTGCCGGTCTTCGGGGTGCCCTCGGGGAGGATCTCCGTGACGTACGGGCCGTAGCGGCCGGCCTTGGCGACGATCTGGTGACCCGTCTGCGGGTCCGTGCCCAGCTCGAAGTCGCCGCTCGGCTTGGCCAGCAGCTCCTCGGCCAGCTCGACGCTCAGCTCGTCCGGCGCCAGGTCGTCGGGGATGTCGGCGCGCTGGTGCTGTTCGGTGTCCTTCTCGCCGCGCTCGATGTACGGGCCGTAGCGGCCGACGCGGAGCACGATGTCGTTGCCCACCGGGAACGACGACACCTCGCGCGCGTCGATCGCACCCAGGTCGGTCACCAGCTCCTTGAGGCCGCCGAGGTGGTCCCCGTCGCCGTTGCCGGCGTCGGCCGCGGCGCCGGTGACATTGCCCTCGCCGAAGTAGAAGCGCTTCAGCCACGGCACGGCCTTCGCCTCACCGGCCGCGATGCGGTCGAGGTCGTCCTCCATCTTGGCGGTGAAGTCGTAGTCGACGAGCCGCCCGAAGTGCTTCTCCAGGAGGTTGACGACGGCGAAGGAGAGGAAGGACGGGACGAGTGCCGTGCCCTTCTTGAAGACATAGCCGCGGTCGAGGATCGTGCCGATGATCGACGCGTACGTCGACGGGCGGCCGATCTCGCGCTCTTCCAGCTCCTTGACCAGGGAGGCCTCGGTGTAGCGGGCCGGGGGCTTGGTGGCGTGCCCGTCGACCGTGATCTCCTGGGCGCTGAGGGCGTCACCCTCGTTGACCTGCGGCAGCCGGCGCTCGCGGTCGTCCAGCTCGGCGTTCGGGTCGTCGGCGCCCTCCACGTAGGCCTTCAGGAAGCCGTGGAAGGTGATCGTCTTGCCGGAGGCGCTGAACTCGACGTCCCGGCCGTCGGCGGCGGTGCCACCGATCTTCACGGTGACGGAGTTGCCCGTGGCGTCCTTCATCTGGGAGGCGACGGTCCGCTTCCAGATCAGCTCGTAGAGCTTGAACTGGTCACCGTGCAGGCCGGTCTCGGCGGGAGTGCGGAAACGATCACCCGAGGGGCGGATCGCCTCGTGCGCCTCCTGCGCGTTCTTGACCTTGGCGGCGTACGTGCGCGGCTGCGGGGGCAGATAGTCGGCGCCGTACAGCTGCGTGACCTGCGCGCGGGCCGCCGCGATCGCCGTGTCGCTCAGCGTCGTGGAGTCCGTACGCATGTACGTGATGTAGCCGTTCTCGTACAGCTTCTGCGCGATCTGCATGGTCGCCTTCGCGCCGAAGCCGAGCTTGCGGCTGGCTTCCTGCTGCAGCGTCGTCGTACGGAACGGGGCGTACGGCGACCGGCGGTACGGCTTGGACTCGACGGAACGCACGGAGAAGCGGGTGTTCTCCAGGGCGGCTGCGAGGGCGCGGGCGGTCGCCTCGTCGAGGTGGAGGGTGTTCGCGCTCTTGATCTGTCCCAGGGAGTCGAAGTCGCGGCCCTGCGCGACCCGCCTGCCGTCGACGGTCTGCAGGCGGGCGACCAGCGACGACGGGTCCGACGAATCCCCGGCGCGGCCGGTCGCGAAGGTGCCCGTCAGGTCCCAGTACTCAGCAGAACGAAAAGCGATGCGCTCGCGTTCCCGCTCGACCACGAGGCGCGTGGCGACGGATTGGACACGGCCGGCCGACAGGCGCGGCATGACCTTCTTCCACAGGACCGGCGAGACCTCGTAGCCATAGAGGCGGTCGAGGATGCGGCGGGTCTCCTGGGCGTCGACCAGCTTCTGGTTGAGCTGGCGCGGGTTGGCGACGGCCTCGCGGATCGCGTCCTTGGTGATCTCGTGGAAAACCATCCGCTTGACGGGGATCTTCGGCTTGAGGACCTCCTGGAGGTGCCAGGCGATCGCCTCGCCCTCCCGGTCCTCATCGGTGGCGAGGAACAGCTCGTCGGAGTCCTTCAGCAGGTCCTTGAGCTTCTTGACCTGCGCCTTCTTGTCGGCGTTGATCACATAGATCGGCTGGAAGTCATGGTCGACGTCCACACCGAGGCGGCGCACCTCGCCGGTGTACTTCTCGGGCACCTCGGCGGCGCCGTTGGGGAGGTCGCGGATGTGCCCGACGCTCGCTTCGACGACGTAGCCGGGGCCGAGGTAGCCCTTGATCGTCTTCGCCTTGGCAGGCGACTCGACGATGACGAGTCGGCGGCCGCCCTGTGCGGTCTCGCTGGTCGGGGACAACTTCGCTCTTCTCTCCGGTCGACGCTGGGGCCTCCCCAGGCCTTGGTCCCGGGGGCACGGCGTGCTTCTGGCTCGTGTGGTGCTGCGGAGTGTGACGGTACATCCCGCCCCCGTGTCAAACGGGAAAAGCCCACAACGGCCACTCGAACGGTAACCCGACTACCGGCATTCCTGCCGCCCGGAGTACCGGGTACCCCGTTCAGGCAGGTCCGGAGCGCGGCGCTCCCCTTACTCCCGCGGCACTCTCGCCGTCGGGTACCCGCCGACGTCAGAGGCAGGTCAGGCAGTACACGCCGAGGACCAGCGCGCCCGTCCCGGCCACGCTCGCGAGGGCGGCCGATGCGATCGGGTTCACACCGTGGGCCACCGGCTCGCGGCGCCTGAGGCGGGTGCCGGTCCAGGCCAGCACAGCGCTCCCGAACAGGGCGAACACCATGCCCGTGAAGATCTCCGGCCCGCTCTCCATCCCCGCCCACCTCTTCCGCGCCGTCCGGCTCCGCCCAGCGCCGGAGACTGGCACGCGCGGGAGAAGAACGGACGACACCGGGGTGAACGGAGGATCAACGTGATGCCGAACACACGATCGAACACCACCGTCTCGGGGCGCCTCCCCGTATTTTTCCGGCCGTTTTGCCGGCACCGGCGCGTCCCGGCGCCCGGCACCGGCCGGTTCCGGCCAGTGCCACCGGCATACGACGATGATCCGGGCGCGGCCCCCAAGGCGTCCCGGGACACCTACGACCCCACGGGCACCCGGCATACCTCAGCCGCACCAGCCGCCGTGCCCCACCACGCACGAGGCCCGCCGGGCCACCCACCGTCGCCCGCCACGCGCCGGGCCGGCCGGCCGCCGCAGCACGCCGGCGCGGCACGCGCGGCGTACCACGGCGGCACGGCACGGCGTACCACGGCGCGGCGCTGCACGGCCCGGCGCGGTTCTCGCTCAGCGCGCCGGCTCCAGGAAGCCCTGTTCCACCAGGAGCCGGATCTGCGCCGGCGTCCGGTCGCGGAGCACCACCGGGTCCTCGTTCATGAGTTGGGCGATGGCGTCCAGGATGCGGCCCGCGCTCAGCGTGCCGTCGCACACGCCCGCGAATCCCGCGCCGACCGTGTCCACCTTCGTGGCCCGGCGCATGCCGCGGTGCTGGCGCAGCACCACGTGCTCCGGGTCCTCGGCACCGGGCATCCCGACCTGCTCCTGGACCACTTCGACAGCGAGCTTGAAGTGGCTGTCGAGCAGCGCAGCGTCGTCGTGCTCCCGGAGGTAGTCGAGTCGCTCGAAGTGTGCCCGGATCGTGTCCCCGAGGGGCTGCTCGACCGGGTGCGGCCACTCCTCCACGGTGATCGAGGGCTCGGCCGCCCCCGTCCTGCGCAGGGTGATCCAGCCGAAGCCGACCGCCTTGACCTTGCGCGCCTCGAACTCGTCGAGCCAGGCGTCGTAGCGAGCCTGGTACTCCGCCGGGTCCCCGCGGTGGTCCCCGGCGTCCCTCAGCCACAGCTCGGCGTACTGCGTGACGTCCTGTACCTCGCGCTGCACGATCCAGGCATCGCACCCGCGCGGCACCCACGACCTGAGTCTGTCCTGCCAGTCCTCCCCTGCGACGTGCTGCCAGTTGGCGAGGAACTGCGCGAACCCGCCCTCGTTCAGCCGTTCCCCCGCCTGCTGAACGAGCGAGCGGCACAGATCGTCCCCGCCCATGCCGCCGTCCCGGTACGTGAGGCGGGCGCCGGGCGAGATGACGAAGGGCGGGTTGGAGACGATCAGGTCGAACGTCTCGTCGTCCCGGACCGGCTCGAAGAGCGAGCCCTCGCGCAGGTCGGCGGCGGGCGCGCCGGAGAGTGCGAGCGTGAGCGCGGTGATGTGCAGCGCGCGCGGGTTGAGGTCGGTCGCCGTCACGCGCGTGGCGTGCTGGGCGGCGTGCAGCGCCTGGATGCCGGAGCCGGTGCCGAGGTCCAGGGCGGAGGCGACCGGCGTGCGGACCGTGATGCCGGCGAGGGTCGTGGAGGCACCGCCGACGCCCAGCACGACACCTTCCTCGTGCTGCCCGATGCCGCCGGCCCCGCCGACCGCGCAGCCGAGGTCGGCGACGATGAACCAGTCCTCTCCGCGGGGGCCGCCGTAAGGCCGTACGTCCACGGTGGCGGCCACCTCGTCGCCGCCCACGCGCGTGAGCCACCCGGCCTCCAGGGCCTCCTCGACGGGCAGAACCGCCGCCACGCGCGCGTGGAGCACCGGTTGCTGGAGCAGGAAGAGCCGTACGAGCATCTCCAGCGGCGTGTCGCCACGGGTCGCCCTCAGGGCGGGCACGGTCTCGCTGCGCGCCAGCGCCGCGTATGCGGGAGCGCCGAGCAGGTCGAGCAGCCCATCGGCGGTGAAGGAGGCGGCCAGCAGCGCGTCCCGCAGGCGCGCGGCGATGTCGGGCCGGTCGGAAGCGGGCAGGGAAGCGAGTCCGGAGTCAGTCACGCCCCCATTGTGGCCCGCGGCGCCTGCCGGGCGCGGCCCCAGCACGCCTCACGGCCCCGGCCTCGGCGAGCCCTGCCGGCCGGTACCGGGCGGGCCGCCTGAGCGAAGCGACTGGCCTCCCGTCCGGCGTGAACCGCCGGCCGACGCGAGCCGCCGATCGTGAACCACCGCTCGTAAGCCACCGCCGTGAGCCGCCGACCGTGAACCACCGCTCGTAAGCCACCGCCGTGAGCCACCGCTCACACGCCGCCTCGTGATGGGCCGCGTCAGCCAGCCGACGACGACGGCGAGGCCGATGCCGACGACGCGGCCTTCTTGCAGCTGGCCTGCTCGGCCATCGCCTCCTTGACGTCGCCCTGCTCCAGCCGCTTCAGCGCCTGCGTACCGCTGTCGCTCTGCTTGCCGACCTCCTTGGTCTGGGTGGCGGCGACGTCCTTGAGGCCTCGGGCGAACTTGCCCTGGTCCTTGGTGTCGAGCCCGTCGACCTTCTTCTTCAGGGCGGCGTACGACGCGGAGAGACCGGCGAGGTTCTTGGCGGCGTCCTGCTGCCGCTTGGCGCCGTCGCCGACCCCGGGAGGAGCTCCAGCCCCGTTGAGGGCGTCAGCGAGCGCCTTGTAACCGTCGGACATGTCCTGGAAGGCCTGCGAGTAGGTCTTCTGGGCACTCTTGGGCGGCAGGTTGCTGTTGGTGGCGATGGCTGCGATCGACGCGTTCGCCGCCTTGATCTTGGCGTCCTGTGCGGGCACCGCGTCGCACACCGACTTGGCCCAGGCGACCAGCTTGGGGTCGGGTCCCTTGGCGCTGCTGCTGCCGCCGCCGCTGCTGCTGCATCCCGACAGCGCCATTACCAGTACCGAACCGCCGGACAGTGCGGCCGCGAGCTTCTTGTTCACCGGATTGGCCCCTTCCATGGCTCTCGGCCCACGGACCCTACACGGCGGACGCACACCCTCCGCACCCCGAACGCCCTCCGAGGCGCCCTTTGTGACTCTTTGCACCATGCGAGAGAAGGCTCACCACGTGGGCGGCCCCACAGCCGTCCACAGCCCCGTCTGCCGCCCCGCCTGCAGACGCGCCTGCAGACGCGTCCACAGCCGGGCCCGAGAACGCGAACGGCGGGCGGCGCATCAGCACGCGCCGCCCGCCCGCCCGTTGAGCAGGGCGTCTCGAACAGAACCAGGAGTACGGCTACGAAACCACCGCCGTGTTCGGTGAGTTGGTGACCCGTTCGACGCCCTCCTCGTCGCCGACGGCGATTCCGCGCCGCTTGGAGACGTACACGGCGACGACGATCACCAGGAGCGCGAGGATCGCGACCCCGATCCGTACGCCCATGTTCTTGTCGTTGCCGTAGGAGAACTTGATCACCGCGGGCGCGATGAGCAGCGAGACCAGGTTCATGACCTTCAGCAGGGGGTTGATCGCCGGTCCGGCGGTGTCCTTGAAGGGATCGCCGACCGTGTCGCCGATCACCGTGGCGGCGTGGGCCTCGCTGCCCTTGCCGCCGTGGTGGCCGTCCTCCACCAGCTTCTTGGCGTTGTCCCAGGCACCACCGGAGTTGGCGAGGAACACCGCCATCAGCGTGCCCGCGCCGATCGCGCCGGCGAGGTAGGAGCCGAGGGAGCCGACGCCGAGCGTGAACCCGATGAAGATGGGCGCCAGGACGGCGAGCAGACCGGGCGTGGCCAGCTCCCGCAGCGCGTCCTTGGTACAGATGTCGACGACGCGCCCGTACTCGGGCTTCTCGGTGTAGTCCATGATCCCGGGGTGCTCGCGGAACTGCCGTCGTACCTCGAACACCACCGAACCGGCCGAGCGCGACACGGCGTTGATGGCCAGTCCGGAGAAGAGGAAGACGACCGCGGCGCCCGCGATGAGGCCGACGAGGTTGCTGGGCTGCGAGATGTCCAGGGACAGGCTCAGCGGCGCGCCCGGGCCGGTGAGTTTCACCCCGACGTCCTTCACATTGGTGGTGATCGCGTCGCGGTACGACCCGAACAGCGCCGACGCGGCGAGGACGGCGGTGGCGATGGCGATGCCCTTGGTGATGGCCTTGGTCGTGTTGCCGACCGCGTCCAGGTTGGTGAGCACCTGTGCGCCCGCGCCCTGCACGTCACCGGACATCTCGGCGATGCCCTGTGCGTTGTCGGAGACCGGCCCGAAGGTGTCCATGGCGACGATCACGCCGACCGTGGTGAGCAGGCCGGTGCCGGCCAGCGCGACCGCGAACAGCGCGAGCATGATCGACGTACCGCCGAGCAGGAAGGCCCCGTACACGCCGAGCCCGATGAGCAGCGCGGTGTAGACGGCGGATTCCAGGCCGACCGAGATGCCGGACAGGATGACGGTGGCCGGGCCGGTGAGTGAGGTCTTGCCGATGTCCCGCACCGGGCGGCGGTTGGTCTCGGTGAAGTAGCCGGTCAGCTGCTGGATGACGGCAGCGAGCAGGATGCCGATCGCCACCGCGACCAGGGCGAGGATCCGCGGGTCCCCGCTCCTGCCCTTGATCGCCGCCTCCGTGACCCCGGCGAGGTCGGAGTACTTCGACGGCAGGTAGACGAAGACCGCGACCGCGACCAGCGCGAGGGAGATCACCGCGGAGATGAAGAAGCCGCGGTTGATCGCGGTCATGCCGCTGCGGTCGGTCCGGCGGGGCGCGACCGCGAAGATGCCGATCATCGCCGTGATGACGCCGATGGCGGGAACGAGCAGCGGGAACGCCAGCCCGGAGTCGCCGAAGGCGGCCTTGCCGAGGATCAGCGCGGCCACCAGCGTCACGGCGTACGACTCGAAGAGGTCGGCCGCCATGCCCGCGCAGTCGCCGACGTTGTCGCCCACGTTGTCGGCGATGGTCGCGGCATTGCGCGGGTCGTCCTCCGGAATGCCCTGCTCGACCTTGCCGACCAGGTCGGCGCCGACGTCGGCGGCCTTGGTGAAGATGCCGCCGCCCACGCGCATGAACATGGCGATCAGGGCGGCGCCGAGGCCGAAGCCCTCCAGCACCTTCGGCGCGTTGGCCGCGTACACCAGCACCACGCAGGAGGCGCCCAGCAGGCCGAGCCCCACCGTGAACATGCCGACGACGCCGCCCGTGCGAAATGCGATCTTCATCGCGGTGTGCGAAACGGTGGTGAGATCCTTTTCCGGTTCTCCGGGTGCCGGTGTGGCCTCCCGGGCCGCCGCGGCGACCCGCACATTGCTGCGCACGGCCAGCCACATGCCGATATAGCCGGTGGCCGCCGAGAACGCCGCACCGATCAGGAAGAACACCGATCGACCGGCACGCTGATTCCAGTCGTCCGCGGGCAGCAGCATGAGCAGGAAGAAGACGCCGACAGCGAAAACGCCGAGCGTGCGCAGCTGCCGGGCGAGATACGCCTTCGCACCTTCCTGGACCGCCTCGGCGATCCGTTTCATGCTGTCGGTGCCCTCGCCCGCGGCCAGCACTTGGCGCACCAGGATCCCCGCGACCACCAGCGCGGCCAGGGCGACCGCCGCGATGGCGGCCACGATGATCCGGTTGTCGTCGGTCAGAACCGCTGCTGCGAGGGATGTGGGGTGATCCGACTGAGGGATGGAAAGCCCCGCCATTCGTCCTCCTTGACGCTTGGGCTGAGCTCAAGATGTGGACGGATTCTAGGTACCCAGGAGTGATCTCAACAGAGCGCGGTAAGCGGAATTAGCCTCAACGGGCTCATCAACAAATGATCGAGATCTCGCCACACCACCCGAATGGAGTAATGCCCTCAAGGCATTGATGAGTGATCGCGAATGATCGTGAATTCCTTCACGAATTCGGGAGGCCGCTCCATCGTGCCGGAAAACACCGAGGGGCCCTGCTGAGCAGGGCCCCTCGGGAAGCGGTGCGGCGGCGCTCAGAGAAGCGCCGCGGCCGGCGGTGCGGTCGGCCAGGTCATCCGGATCAGGCCGCCGTCCTGTCCGGTGGTGACCTCCACGTCGTCGACGAGGCCGCTGATGACCGCGAGGCCCATCTCGTCCTCCTCGATCTCCTCGGCGTCCTGGGCGGCGCCGGGCGTGTCGCCCGGCGTGGCGTGCGGCGCCTCGTCGCCGACCTCGATGGAGAACTGTTTCTCCTCTTCGATCAGCGCCACCTTCACCGGCGCGCTGATGCCGCTGTTCTGGTGGAGTCCGACGGCGCGGGAGCAGGCCTCGCCTACGGCGAGCCGGACCTCGTCGAGGACTGCCTCGTCCACTCCGGCCCTGCGTGCCACCGCGGCCGCCACCAGCCGGGCGGTCCGGACGTGCTCGGGCAGCGCGCTGAACCGGAGTTCGACGACGGCCATGCATCCCCCTCGCGACTACGGGCGTGCGGTCGGAGGCGGGGCCACCCAGAGCCCGCACCCCCTGGTGTGCTTCTGTGCCGGGCCGCTGCATCGGCTCGGACGGAACCGCCCGGCGTCCGGACCCCCTCGGGAGCCCGGCGCCGGTGACGGGTCCAGGGTCAGTCGGTGGCCGCCACCGCTTCATCGACCGAGGTGTGGATCGGGAACACCTTGGTGAGGCCGGTGATGCGGAAGATCTTGAGAATGCGCTCCTGGTTGCAGACCAGGCGCAGCGAGCCCTCGTGGGCACGCACTCGCTTCAGGCCGCCTACCAGCACGCCGAGCCCGGTGGAGTCGAGGAAGTCCACGCCCTCCATGTCGACGACGAGGTGGAAATTCCCGTCGTTCACCAGCTCGACCAGCTGCTCGCGCAGCTTGGGCGCGGTGTATACATCGATTTCGCCACCGACCTCGACGACCGTACGATCGCCGACGGTACGGGTCGACAGGGACAGGTCCACGGATCCTCCAGCACCTTGCTATCGAGCGGTCGTCCCTCGGGCACCTCAGCTTGCGGCCCCCGGGACGCAACGCCAGCCGCGATGGCATTCAATCACTTACCGGCAGGCGTGCACGACGCCTTGGCTCCATTGTCCGTCACGCCAGTGACACACTCGGTGCCGATGGCCAAGAATCACCGATCCGATCGAACCCCGGCGGACCCGGCGTCCCGCCCGTCTCCGGGCGTGGTCCTGGACCGGCTCGCCTCGGGGCCGAGCCGGGCTGCGCGCATCACTCATACGGAGCACTTGCCCCCGCGCGCGGGCCGCCATGCCGTCTGGCCTGACCGGATTCGGTCCGAGGTGATCGCGGCCGTCCAGGCGTGCGGCATCGAGCACCCCTGGGCGCACCAGGCGCTGGCCGCCGAGCACGCCCTGGACGGCGAGTCGGTCGTGGTCGCCACCGGTACCGCCTCCGGCAAGTCCCTGGCGTACCTCGTACCCGTCCTGTCCACCCTTCTGGACGGCTCCGAGGCGCCGAACGGACGGGGGGCCACCGCGCTGTATCTGGCCCCCACCAAGGCGCTCGCGGCGGATCAGTGCCGGTCGGTGAAGGAACTTTCACAACCTCTGGGCAGCGCCGTACGCCCGGCCGTGTACGACGGCGACACCCCGTTCGAGGAACGCGAGTGGATCCGCCAGTACGCCAACTACGTGCTCACCAACCCGGACATGCTGCACCGCGGGATACTTCCCTCCCACCCGCGCTGGTCCTCCTTCCTGAAATCGCTCAGGTACGTCGTCATCGACGAGTGCCACACCTACCGGGGCGTCTTCGGCTCACACGTGGCCCAAGTGCTGCGCCGGCTGCGCCGCCTGTGCGCCCGTTACGGCGCCTCACCCGTGTTCCTGCTGGCCTCGGCGACCGCCGCCGAACCCGCCGTCGCAGCCCGTCGGCTGACCGGGCTGCCGGTGACCGAGGTCGCCGACGACGCCTCCCCGCGCGGCGAACTCGTCTTCGCCCTCTGGGAGCCCCCGCTCACCGAGCTGCACGGTGAGAGGGGCGCACCCGTACGGCGTACCGCCACCGCCGAGACCGCCGACCTGCTGACCGACCTGACCGTGCAGGGCGTGCGCTCGGTCGCCTTCGTACGGTCCCGGCGCGGCGCCGAGCTGATCTCGGTGATCGCCCAGGAGAAGCTCGCCGAGGTCGACCGGTCCCTGGTCCGGCGTGTCGCGGCCTACCGCGGCGGTTACCTCCCCGAGGAGCGCCGCGCCCTGGAACGCGCCCTCCACTCCGGTGAACTCCTCGGGCTGGCCGCCACGACGGCCCTGGAGCTGGGCGTGGACGTCTCCGGCCTGGACGCGGTGGTGATCGCCGGCTATCCGGGAACGCGCGCGTCCCTGTGGCAGCAGGCGGGCCGCGCCGGCCGCTCCGGACAGGGCGCCCTGGCGGTCCTCGTCGCCCGCGACGACCCGCTGGACACCTTCCTGGTCCACCACCCCGAGGCCCTGTTCGACCAACCGGTGGAATCGACCGTCCTCGACCCCGACAACCCCTACGTCCTCGCCCCGCACCTGTGCGCCGCCGCCGCGGAACTCCCCCTGACCGAGGAGGACCTGGGTCTCTTCGGCCCCGCCTGTGCGGACGTACTGCCGCAGCTGGAGGCCGCGAAGCTGCTGCGCCGGCGGACGAAGGCCTGGCACTGGACGCGCCGGGAACGGGCCGCCGACCTGACCGACATCCGCGGCGCGGGCGGGCGCCCGGTGCAGGTCGTCGAGTCCGGCACGGGCAGGCTGCTCGGCACGGTCGACGCGGGCGCCGCGCACTCCACGGTCCACGAGGGCGCGGTCCACCTGCACCAGGGCCGTACCTACCTGGTGCGCCAGCTGGACCTGGAGGACTCGGTGGCCCTGGTCGAGCAGGCCGACCCGCCGTACTCCACGGTCGCCCGCGACACCACGTCGATCTCCGTCCTGGAGACGGACACCGAGATCCCGTGGGGTGCGGGCCGCCTCTGCTACGGCTCGGTCGAGGTCACCAACCAGGTCGTCTCCTACCTCCGCCGACGCCTCATCACCGGTGAAGTGCTGGGCGAGACGAAACTCGACCTCCCTCCCCGTACGCTGCGCACCCGCGCGGTGTGGTGGACGGTCACCGAGGACCAGCTGGACGAGGCCCGGATCATCCCGGAGATCCTCGGCGGCTCGCTGCACGCCGCCGAGCACGCCTCGATCGGCATGCTGCCCCTGTTCGCGACCTGCGACCGCTGGGACATCGGCGGCGTGTCCGTGCCCCTGCATCCCGACACGCTCCTCCCCACGGTCTTCGTGTACGACGGCCACCCGGGCGGCGCGGGCTTCGCCGAGCGCGCCTTCCACACCGCCCGCGCCTGGCTCACCGCCACCCGGGAGGCGATCGCCTCCTGCGAGTGCGAGGCCGGCTGCCCCTCCTGCATCCAGTCCCCCAAGTGCGGCAACGGCAACGACCCGTTGCACAAGAAGGGGGCGGTACGGCTCCTCACGGTGCTGCTGCGGGGGGCGCCGGAGGAGAAGGAGGACCAGGAAGGTGCGGAGAACCTGGAGGGCCTGGATGAGACGGCTCCGGGACGGGCGCCTCGCGGTTGAGCATGTCCGGCGCCGGCCCCGCGGGCCCCGCTCTGGCCCTGACCTCGGCCGCGAACGGTCCTCTTCCCGCGGCCGCCGTCACGTCCGAGGTCTCCCCGGTGATCGCACACCGCATCAGCCGCACCCCCTCGGCCGCCGCCACCTTCTCCGCCCGCGCGCAGGCCGCCGCGCCGCCCTCGCTCCAGTGGGCCGCCGCCGAGAGGGCCGCCAGATCCGCGCCGCCGGCCGCCCGGTGGCGGACCACGACGGCCTGTCCGAGCGCGAGCACGGCGCCGAACACCGCGCACAGCACGGCGATCGCCCCCAGGCTCCACACGGTGGCGGACCCACGGTCGGAGTTCTGCCGGCCCCGCGCCGCACCTCCCCGCGCCGCACCTCCCCTCACCGCGCCTCCCCTCACCGCACCTCGCCTCATGGCCCCGCCTCCCCGGCCGGCGCGGTGTCCTCGGCCGGCGCGGTGTCCTCGGCCGACGCGGTGTCCTCGGCCGACGCGACGGCCTCCTCCCGCACCTCGAACGGCAGTCCGCTCAGCACCGGCGGCCTGGCCACCACCGTCACCCGGATCTGATCGCCCTCGCGCCCGACCGTCACCCGAGCCCCGCGCGGCGCCGCCTGCCGGGTCACCGTCTCCACCGCGTCCGCCGGATCCTGGCGGGCGGCGGCCCGGGCGCCCACGCGGGCGGCGTCCACGCACTGGATCTGTGCGGCCACCGCGAGCAGCCCCCAGACCAGCGCCATGGTGAACGCCACCAGTACGCAGAGCACCACGGCCGCCTCCGCGGTCACGAACCCCCGGTCCCCGCCTCGCTCACATCCGCGCACTGAGGGCCTTCTTCACGATGTCCTGAAGCTCCGTCCGGACCTGGCCGCTGGTGACGACCTCGTAGAGCACCAACGCGAACCCGACGGCCGCGATGATCCCCATCGCGTACTCGGACGTCACCATTCCGGCGTCCGCGCGGCACTTCCCCCGCAGCCGTACCGCCGCTTCCTTGATCTTCTTGTTCATTGCAACCCCCGTGAGGTTCAGGTCTTCTGTGGTTCTTGCCTACTCGGGCTCGTTCGTTCTCGTACGCCTCATCTGCCTCCCATCACCCCGCCCGCCAGGCCGATCACGACAGGCAGCACACCGACCGCGATGAAGGCGGGCAGGAAGCACAGGCCCACCGGCGCGGAGATCAGTACGGCCGCACGCCGGGCCCGGGCCGTCGCGGTGCGGGCCCACTGGGCGCGTGCGTCGGAGGCGAGACGGGCGGCCGGGCCCGCCGCCGGAAGCCCGGACTCGTCGGCCCGCTGCAGCAGCCGGGCCAGGGCTCCGGCGCCGGGCAGCTCGGCCAGCCGCCGCCAGGCGTCCGCCGGTTCACCACCGAGCCGTACCTCCGCCGCGCCCCGCGCCAGCGCCTCCCCGACAGGTCCGGCGAGCGCCTCCCCCACCGCCTGGGCGGCCGGCACCGGGCCGGCCCCGGCCGCGATGCAGGCGGCCAGCAGGTCGGCGGCGAGCGGGAGCTGGCGCGCGGCTGCCGCGGTGTCGACCGGTTCCGCCCGACCGGCCGCCACCTGGCGGCTACGCCATCGCCACAGCACGACACCGGCCCCCAGGCCCAGCGCGGCCCCGGTCACACCACCCACCAGAACCCATGCCCCGCATGCCGCTCCGGCCGGCGGCAGCCACCGCCGTAGCGCGTCCGCCGACGTGAACCGCCACCCGGCGACCGTGACCTCCCGGCCCAGCAGCTCGGCCACCCGACGCCGCGCCCGGCGCCGCCGCCGGACCAGATCCAACCGCCGAACCGCCCAGCCGAGAGCCAGCGCCGCGACCCCGGCCGTCCCCAGCCTGTGGACAAATTCCCCGCTCATACCGCCCGCTCTCCCCCCGTCTGCCGGACCGCGCACCCCACCGCACGCCACGCTCCGCACACCGCTCCCCCGCTCATCGCCGGCCACTTCCGGCGAGCCGCCCTGCACGTCGTGTCCGCACGCCGCTCTCCCCTGCTCGCCTCCGGTCACTTCCCGCACGCCCACCTCCGCGCGCCCGCTCACACCGCCCCCGCTCCCCGCACGATCCGCACGGCCCACCACAGCCCGGCTGCCTCGAACGCCGATCCGGTCACCAGGCAGCCGAGTCCGGCGCCGGTGTGCAGGAGTACGCGGAGCGGGTCCGCGCCCATGGCCGTGCCGAGAAGCAGGCCCAGGGCGGGCAGTACGGCGAGCAGCACGGTGGTCGCCCGAGCACCCGCCAACTGTGCGCGAAGGTCGGCGCGCTGGTCCCGCTCCGCGCGCAGGGCCGCGTCCAGCCGGTCCAGGCCCTCCGCGAGGCCTGCGCCCTGGTCCACGGCCACCCGCCAGCACGCGGCCAGCCCGAGCAGGCCCTCCGCGCCCGGCTGCCGGGCCGCCGCGGTGAGCGCGCCGGGCACGTCCCCGCCGAACCGCGCCGCCGCGACCACGGTCGCCTGCGCCTCGCCGAGCCCGCCGGAATCCCGCGCGGCCCGCAGCAGCGCCTCGCCCGGCTGCCGTCCGGCGCGTACTTCCCCGGCGAGGGCCCCGCACAGGGCGATCACCGTGTCCGCCCTCCGCTCCCGGACGCGCCGGGCCCGGCGGGCCAGCCGCACCCGGCGCAGCACCGGGACCCCGGCCGCCCCCGCGACGACCGGAATCGGCGAGGCCCCCAGCAGCCCGAGCAGCAGGCCGGCCGCGAGCGCCCACCACTCGGCGCCCAGCCGGTCGCGCAGCCGCCGCAGTTCCGCGAGGACCTGGTCCCAGGCGGGCGGGCCGGTCGCCACCACTCCGCCGCCCGCGAGCAGCAGCCGCGCCCGCCGCAGCCCGTAGTGCCGTCCGCCCAGCAGCCAGGCCAGCGCGCCGAGACAGACCAGCGCGGCGCCCATCGACGTCCCACCGATCACTTCCGCCACCTCTCTCCGTCGTCCCCGAGGTCGCCTGCCGCATCCAGGAGGTGCCGCAGCCGCTCCCAGCCCCGCTCCCGCAGGAAGGCCCGCTCGCCCCAACGCAGCGCCGGCACCGTACGGACCAGCCCCGTGGCGTCCCGCTCCAGCACGTGCACCTCGGCGATCCGGCGCCGCCCGGACCGGTCCCGCAGAAGATGCACGACCACGGAGAGCGCGGCCGCCAGTTGGCTGTGCAGCGCGGCCCGGTCCATCCCCCCGGCCGTGGCCAGTGCCTCCAGGCGGGCCGGCACATCCGCCGCGGCGTTGGCGTGGATCGTGCAGCAGCCGCCCTCATGACCCGTGTTGAGAGCCGCGAGCAGATGCACGACCTCAGGGCCGCGTACCTCTCCGACGACGAGCCGGTCGGGCCGCATCCGCAGCGCCTGCCGGACGAGGTCCTCCAGGGTGACCAGGCCGGCGCCCTCCTGGTTGGCGGGCCGGGTCTCCAGCCGGACGACGTGCGGGTGGTCCGGTCGCAGCTCGGCCGAGTCCTCGGCGAGCACGATCCGCTCGCCCGCGCCGACCAGGCCCAGCAGGGCGCTGAGCAGGGTCGTCTTACCGCTTCCGGTGCCGCCGCTGACGAGAAAGGACAGCCGGGCCGCCACCAGCGCCCGCAGGATCCCCTCGCCGCCGGGTGGCACCGTGCCGGCCTCGACCAGTTCCTCCAGCGTGAAGGCCCGGGGCCGTACGACCCTGAGGGCGAGGCAGGTGCAGCCGACGGCGACCGGGGGCAGCACCGCGTGGAGCCGGGTTCCGTCGGGCAGCCGGGCGTCCGCCCACGGCCGGGCGTCGTCCAGCCGGCGTCCGGCCACGGCGGCCAGCCGCTGCGCGAGGCGTCGTACGGCCGCCGCGTCGGGGAAGGTCACCGGGGTCAGCTCCAGTCCGCCGCCGCGGTCGACCCATACCCGGTCCGGGGCGGACACGAGGACGTCGGTGACGTCCGGGTCGGCGAGCAGCGGCTCCAGGGGGCCGGTGCCGACGAGTTCGGACCTCAGCTGCCGGGCCGCGCCGAGGACCTCGGCGTCGCCGAGGACCCGGCCCTGTGCGCGCAGGGCCTGCGCCACGCGCGCGGGGGTGGGTTCGGCGCCGCTTTCGGCCAGCCGGCGCCGTACGCCGTCGAGCAGGGCGGCGCCGTCCACGCGGTCGAGTCCGGGGAGGGTCATCGCGGGCCCCCCGCCTCGACCAGCGCCCGCTCCCAGAAGTTCACACAGAAGCGGGCGAGCGGGCCGCGGCCGGTCGCGCCCGGCGGTTTCGCGCCGCTCCGCGGGTGCAGCAGCGGCGGTTCGACCGGGACCTCGCCGGCCAGCGGCAGGCCGAGCAGGCGGGCCACCTCCTGGTCGTCCAGGCCTGGTGCGTACGGCCCGCGCACCGCCACGCGCAGGTCGCGCACGACCATGCCGACAGCGGAGGCGACCCGCCCGGCGGCCGCGACGGCGCGCAGTTCGGCGGGGACGACGAGCAGCGCCATGTCGAGCTGGGCGAGGGCTTCGGCGACCCCGTCGTCGAGGCGGCGGGGCAGGTCCACCACGACCGTGCCGCCGCGCCGCCGGGCGGCGGCGAGCACCGCACGCACCGCCTGCGGCGGAATGGCGACGCAGTCGCCGCGGTCCCAGCTCAGCACCCGAAGGGAGTGCAGCTCGGGCAGCGACTCCTCCAGGGCGCCGCCGCCGACCCGGCCGCGTGAGGCGGCGAAGGCGGGCCAGCGCAGTCCGTCGGTGCTCTCACCGCCGAGGAGTACGTCGAGTCCGCCGCCGAGCGGATCGGCGTCCACGAGGAGGGTGCGCAGGCCCTCGCGCGCGGAGGTGACGGCGAGCGCGCACGCGAGCGTGGAGGCGCCGGCCCCACCCCGGCCGCCGATCACCCCGACGGTGAGGGCCGGGCGGCCGACCCCCTCGGCGACGTCGGCGATCCGGTCGACCAGCCACTGCTCGCCGTCGGGCAGCATCAGGACGTGGTCGGCGCCGATCTCGACGGCGCGTTTCCACACCCCCGGGTCGTCCTGGTCACGGCCGACCAGCACGACTCCGCGCCGGCGCGTGGCCCCGCCGAGCCGGCGTGCGGCGTCGTCGCCGACGAGCACGAGCGGGGCCGTTTCCCAGCCGTCACCGTGTTCGGGTACGCCGTGGTGGACCTCGGGTGTGGCGCCGGCGGCCGCGCACAGGCGCAGCAGGTCGTCCAGGATTTCGGCGTCCTCGGTGACGATGAGCGGCCGGCCCGGCCGGTCTCCGGTGCCGGGCGGCGGGTCGTGGGTGACGGCTGCGGTCACGTGTGTTCCCCCTTCGCTGCAGGGGCCGCGCAGCCCCTGCGGCCACGCGATTCCCAAAGGTGTGAAGAACCGGCAAGCGGTCCCCCATATGAGCGGCCGGCAGAAACCGGCCATACGCTCTCCGTCAATCGGAACCGGCCATGAACTCGCCATGGCCCGAGCGCATGGGAATCACGGTGCAGCGATCCGCGAAATCAAGTGGATCTTGGTCGAAAACTGTGGACAAGTCGGAGGCTGTGAATATCGCCATCACCCATACCGGTGACGTCTGTGCTGATGCCTGTGCGACTTCCACAGCGCAGCGCAATGATTACGAGGAGTGACGAATCAAGGGCACGCTGAAGCGGCGGCCACGGCGGCATGGCGCCGGGGCCGCGGTCGCGCGGAAAGAGGGGGAGGAGGGAAAAACGCGTCCGGACATGCGACGACCCCCGCCGGGGGGGAGAGCGGGGGTCGTCTCCACGGCCGACTCGGGGGGGGAGGAGCCGGACCGGGTTAGCACGGTCGCGAACGATCCGTGACTTCCATGGTGTACCCGAGAGCCCTCTCAGGCAAACCCACGCGCCCACCTTACGCCGAATGGGCTGCACCTATGCTCAGGGACGTGGAAAACCACTCCTTGCCCCGCGCAGCAGCCTTCTTTGACCTGGACAAGACGGTCATTGCGAAGTCGAGCACGCTCACCTTCAGCAAGTCCTTCTACCAAGGCGGGCTGATCAACCGCAGGGCCGCGCTGCGCACCGCATATGCCCAGTTCGTCTTCCTGGCCGGCGGCCTGGACCACGACCAGATGGAGCGCATGCGCGAGTATCTGTCCGCCATGTGCCGCGGCTGGAACGTGCAGCAGGTCCGGGAGATCGTCGCCGAGACCCTGCACGACCTCATCGACCCGATCATCTACGACGAGGCCGCCTCCCTCATCGAGGAGCACCACACGGCCGGGCGGGACGTGGTGATCGTGTCGACCTCGGGCGCCGAGGTGGTGGAGCCCGTCGGCGAACTGCTCGGCGCCGACCGGGTGGTGGCGACGCGCATGGTCGTCGGCGAGGACGGCTGCTTCACCGGGGAGGTGGAGTACTACGCCTACGGCCCGACCAAGGCCGAGGCGATCCGAGAACTGGCCGTGTCCGAGGGCTACGACCTCGACCGCTGCTACGCCTACAGCGACTCCGCGACCGATCTGCCGATGCTCCGGACGGTCGGGCATCCACACGCGGTGAATCCGGACCGCGCGCTGCGTCGCGAGGCACTCGCACAGGGGTGGCCGGTCCTGGAGTTCCGCCGGCCGGTCCCGCTCAAGAAGCGGCTGCCCTCGTTCTCCGTTCCACCCCGCCCCGCGCTGGTCGCGGCGGCGGCCGTAGGAGCGGCGGCCGCGACCGCGGGGCTCGTCTGGTACGCCAGCCGACGCCGAAGCACCGCCTGAGCCGAAGCAGCACCCGAACGGCGCCCGTTTCGCCCTCGTTTGAACCCGAAAGTAAAGAACAGTAGGCAGGGGTTCCGCTTCCTTGTGGCTCGCGGTACAAAGGCCTTAGGCCCGCGAGACCAAAGGACATCCGAGAGGATCCCCTACCACTACGCAGTTGGCCCCACGGACCCCGCATGGACATCGAGCACCCACGCGACGTCGACCCGTCGATTACGGGCCAGCCGCACCAGGTGACGGGCGAAGTCCCCGACCTGATGGGCACATATCGAGGACGCTTGGTAACCCGGTGAGCATGCCAGCGGCGGTACGAGCACTCGTACCGCCGCAACCCCTGTCCGGGGCGGTTCCGGGCGCCACGCCCCTGTCAGGCCGCGCCGCGCTGCAGCGCCTCACACACCGCCGTCGACTCTCGCGCGCCCAGCTCGACCGCCCTGCCGCAGTGCACGATCCAGGCCGCCATGCCCTCCGGAGTGCCGGAGACGTAGCCGTCCAGCGCCGCCAGATAGGCGGCGCGACCCAGTTCGGCGTGGCCGACCTCGGCCGGGCAGATCGCCTTCGGGTCCAGACCGCTGCCGATCAGGACGATCCGCTCGGCGGCGCGCGCGACCAGGCCGTTGTGGGACACGAAGGGCCGCAGCGCGAGCAACTCGCCGTGCACCACGGCGGCGGTCACCAGCGCGGGCGCGGACGTCCCCGCGATGATCAGCTCCGCGAGCCCCTCCAGCCGGCCGGAGACCTCCCGGACGTCCGGCAGCGGCAACTCGATCAGCGGCTCGTCCGCCGTCTCACCGGCCTGGCGCGGCCGGCCGACCTCGTCGTCCTGGCTCGCCGCGGCCACCAGGTGCAGCCGGGCCAGCACCCGCAGGGGCGACTGCCGCCAGATGGACAGCAGCTGTCCCGCCTCCGCCGACAGCCTGAGGGCCGCGCCCACGACCCGCGCCTCGGCGTCGGCGCCGAAGTCGGTGCGCCGCCGCACCTCCTCCAGAACCCAGTCGGCACCGGAGAGCGCCGCGGAGCCGCGGGCGGCGCGCAGGGCCGCCTCGGAGGTGATCTCGGGGCTGCGGCGCCGCATGATCCGGTGCCCGTAGACCCGGTCCACGGCCTTGCGCACGGACTCCACGGACTCGGCCACACCGGGCAGCGACCCCAGGGCCGCGAGCGGGTCGGCGTTCGCGCCTGTCGTACTCATGAGTACGACCCTACGCACCCCATCGGCCGACCCCTCGAAGGAGTGGTCTTCTTCACTTCCGCCTGCCACATACAGCTATCACCTGACTACTATTGGTGAACATGAAAATTGCTTTCGTCGGGAAGGGCGGCAGTGGCAAGACCACGCTCTCCTCCCTCTTCATCCGCCACCTCGTGGCCGCCGGCGCCCCGGTGGTCGCCATCGACGCCGACATCAACCAGCACCTCGGGCCCGCGCTCGGCCTCGACGAGAGGGAGGCCGCCGCGCTGCCCGCCATGGGCGAACGGCTGCCGCTGATCAAGGACTACCTGCGCGGCGCCAACCCGCGGATCCGCTCCGCCGCCACGATGATCAAGACGACTCCGCCCGGCGAGGGCTCGCGGCTGGTCCGGGTGCGGGAGCCGAATCCGGTCTACGACGCCTGTGCGCGCCCGGTGGAACTCGACGGCGGTGCCGTCCGTTTGATGGTCACGGGCCCCTTCACGGACGCCGACCTGGGGGTCGCCTGCTACCACTCCAAGACGGGAGCGGTGGAGCTGTTCCTGAACCACCTCGTCGACGGCCCCGACGAGTACGTCGTGGTCGACATGACGGCGGGTTCGGACTCCTTCGCCTCCGGCATGTTCACCCGCTTCGACATGACGTTCCTCGTTGCCGAGCCGACCCGGAAGGGGGTCTCCGTCTACCGCCAGTACAAGGACTACGCCCGCGACTTCGGCGTCGCCCTGAAGGTCGTCGGCAACAAGATCCAGGAACAGGACGACATCGACTTCCTGCGCGCGGAAGTCGGAGACGACCTGCTCGTGACGGTCGGGCGCTCGGACTGGGTGCGCGCCATGGAGAAGGGCCGCCCGCCGCGGTTCGACCTCCTGGAGGAGGCCAACGCCCGGGCCCTGCACACACTGCGGGCCGCCGCGGACGCCACGTACGAGCTGCGGGACTGGGAGCGCTACAGCCGCCAGATGGTGCACTTCCACCTGAAGAACGCCGAGGCGTGGGGCAATGAGCGCACCGGGGCCGACCTGGCGGCGCAGGTCGACCCCGCCTTCGTGCTCGGTGAGAGCGTGGCAACTCCCGCCTAGTGCCTACCGCTTGACCGCCGGCGCCCCGGGCACACCCTTGGGCGCCGGGGCCGGGCGGCCGGAGAGGAAGGACGCCCAGCCCTGCCTGGGAGCCTCGCCCACCTTCAGGGTGCGCAGCTTCTCCAGGGTCTTCGGATCCTGGGCGTCCAGCCAGTCGACCAGCTGATGGAAGGACACACAGCGCACGTCGGGCTTGTTGCACACCTCCTTCACCGTGTCCTCGACGGCCCGCATGTACGTGCCGCCGTTCCAGGACTCGAAGTGGTTGCCGATGATCAGCGGCGCGCGGTTGCCGTCGTAGGCCCGGTAGAAGCCCTTGATGAGGCCGTCACGCATCTGGTCCCCCCAGTAGTCGAACTTGTCCGGGTCGCCCTGGGTCTGGGTGCCGGACTGGTTGACCATGAAGTTGTAGTCCATGGTCAGCTGCTCATAGGTGTGCCCGGGGAAGGGCACCAGTTGCATGGACACGTCCCACAGCCCCTCCTTCTTCTTGGGCCACACCTGGTCGTTGACCCCGCTGGAGTCGTAGCGGAAGCCCAACTGGCGGGCCGCCTTCATGAAGTTCTGCTGACCCTCGAGGCAGGGGGTGCGGGCGCCGATCAGCTCCTTGTCGTAATCGAAGGGCAGCGGGGCCGAATTCCTCATGCCGCTGTTGCTCTTCCAGGCCTTCACGAACTGCTTGGCCTGGGCGATCTCGCTCTTCCACTCGTCCACCGACCAGGTGCCGACCCCGCCGTCGGGCCCGCAGAAATGGCCGTTGAAGTGCGTGCCGATCTCGTTGCCCTCCAACCAGGCCAGCCGTGCCTGCTTGACGGTGTCGGCGATCCCCTTCTCGTCGTTGAAGCCGATGTCGGAGCTGCCCGGTGAATGCTGGGGAGGCTTGTACAGGTCACGCTTCTCTTCCGGCAGCAGGTACACGCCGCTGAGGAAGAACGTCATGGCCGCGTGGTTCTCCTTGGCGACCTTACGGAAGTGCGAGAACAGCTTCTGGCTGTCCTCTCCCGCGCCGTCCCAGGAGAAGACGACGAACTGCGGCGGCTTCTGACCGGACTTCAGCCGCTCGGGTCTCGGCAGATACGGCTGCCCGCCGGTGTACGCGGTGGATCCGTCCCCGATCAGCCGGAGCACGCTCCCGGGGGCCGCCGCCCCCTTCTGCGGGCCGGACGCCCCTTCCTTCGAACCGTTGGAGCCGGTCGCGCAACCGGCGAGCGACGAGGCACAGGCCGCGGCGACCACGGCGCCGACGGCGATCCTCTGGGTGGCGGCCATGTTCCGCCCACCTTCTTCCTTCTCTCAGGCACACGCTGACAAGGGCCGTTTTCTGGTGATGTGCCGGGCTTGTGCACGGCAGCGCCGCCAAGATCGCACGGGACCGAGAAGGAATTAGTATGACAAGCCGATCAAATGATTAATTCACCCAGGCAAGCGATCCATTACCCCATTTGCCATGAAAGATTATGCATTACCTTTACTTTTCATTACGGTTCATTTACCGATGGGGATCCATCCCGCCCAGTCCGCGATCCTGCCGCCCCGGCTCAGCCGAACCCTGCATCGCGTACCCCAAGGCGCCCACGCTGCAGTGGAGTTGGATGCACCGCTCCGGCGGGCCGGGGTGCGGGCCGGGAACTGGCCCGTGGGATCAGCTCGTTCCAGCGCAACACCGCGCCGCGGGTACGGGGAGAGCTCGCGTCGGCGATCAGGGCGTGCTGGGGACACCCGCGGCCGTCCCTGATCAACGTGGTCCAGCTGCCCGGGCCGCCGGACCGTGCGCCCGCGAGGTGTTCGAGGACGTCACGGGAAGTGTCACGGAAGGGGTACCCGCAAAGAAGGCACAGAGTCCGGCGTGCGAGAGCCCCACCCAGACAGGTCTAAACCAATTGTGCCGTCGACCCTTGTCATGGGACCCCCGGGTCTGATGAGCTGTGGCCTGGGACACAACGGACACCCTTCGATTGGGAGATGTCGTGAGCAACGAGAGCCTGGCCAACCTGCTCAAGGAAGAACGCAGGTTCGCGCCGCCCGCCGACCTGGCCGCGCACGCCAACGTCACCGCGGAGGCGTATGCACAGGCCAAGGCTGACAGGCTCGGCTTCTGGGCCGAGCAGGCCCGTCGGCTGACCTGGGCCAAGGAACCTACCGAGACGCTGGACTGGTCGAACCCGCCGTTCGCGAAGTGGTTCAAGGACGGAGAGCTGAACGTCGCGTACAACTGCGTGGACCGCCATGTGGAGGCAGGGCACGGGGACCGGGTCGCCATCCACTTCGAGGGTGAGCCCGGCGACAGCCGCTCGATCACCTACGCCGAGCTGAAGGACGAGGTGTCCAAGGCGGCCAACGCCCTGCTGGAGCTGGGTGTCGAGAAGGGCGACCGGGTCGCCATCTACATGCCGATGATCCCGGAGACGGCCATCGCGATGCTGGCCTCCGCCCGGATCGGCGCCGCGCACTCGGTGGTGTTCGGCGGCTTCTCCGCGGACGCGCTCGCGACCCGGATCCAGGACGCGGACGCCAAGGTCGTCATCACCTCCGACGGCGGCTACCGGCGCGGCAAGCCGTCCGCGCTCAAGCCGGCCGTGGACGAGGCGATCGGGAAGGTCGACAACGTCGAGCACGTGCTGGTGGTGCGCCGCACCGGGCAGGACGTGGCATGGACCGAGGGCCGGGACGTGTGGTGGCACGAGCTCGTCGAGCGGCAGTCCGCCGAGCACACCCCGGAGGCGTTCGAGGCCGAGCACCCGCTGTTCATCCTCTACACCTCGGGCACGACCGGTAAGCCGAAGGGCATCCTGCACACCTCCGGCGGCTACCTCACCCAGACGGCGTACACCCACTGGGCGGTCTTCGACCTCAAGCCGGAGACGGACGTGTACTGGTGCACGGCCGACGTCGGCTGGGTCACCGGACACTCGTACATCGTGTACGGCCCGCTGGCCAACGGCGCCACACAGGTCATGTACGAGGGCACGCCGGACACCCCGCACCAGGGCAGGTTCTGGGAGATCGTGCAGAAGTACAAGGTCACGATCCTCTACACCGCGCCGACGGCGATCCGGACGTTCATGAAGTGGGGCGACGACATCCCCGCCAAGTTCGACCTGTCCTCCCTGCGCGTCCTCGGCTCGGTGGGCGAGCCGATCAACCCCGAGGCGTGGATCTGGTACCGCAAGAACATCGGCGCCGACCGGACGCCCGTCGTGGACACCTGGTGGCAGACCGAGACCGGCGCGATGATGATCTCGCCGCTGCCCGGTGTCACCGACGCCAAGCCGGGCTCCGCGCAGACCCCGCTGCCCGGCATCAGCGCGACCGTCGTCGACGACGAGGCGAACGAGGTGCCCCACGGCGGTGGTGGTTACCTGGTGCTGACCGAGCCGTGGCCGTCGATGCTGCGCACCATCTGGGGCGACGACCAGCGGTACATCGACACCTACTGGTCCCGGTTCGAGGGCAAGTACTTCGCCGGTGACGGCGCGAAGAAGGACGACGACGGCGACATCTGGCTGCTGGGCCGGGTGGACGACGTCATGCTCGTGTCCGGGCACAACATCTCCACCACGGAGGTGGAGTCGGCCCTCGTCTCGCACCCGTCGGTCGCCGAGGCGGCCGTCGTCGGTGCCGCCGACGAGACCACCGGCCAGGCGATCGTCGCGTTCGTGATCCTGCGTGGTACGGCCGCCGAGACGGAGGCGCTCGTCGGCGAGCTGCGCGACCACGTGGGCGCCACGCTCGGGCCGATCGCCAAGCCCAAGCGGATCCTGCCGGTGGCGGAGCTGCCGAAGACCCGTTCCGGGAAGATCATGCGGCGGCTGCTGCGGGATGTGGCCGAGAACCGTCAACTGGGGGATGTGACCACCCTGACCGACAGCACGGTCATGGACCTGATCCAGGCCAAGTTGCCCGCGGAGCCCGGCGAGGACTAGGCGGAAAGGGGTGCCCGGGGCAGCACCCGGGCACCTCTTTTCGTTCGCCTCGCTAACCTCTGGCGTCAAAGTCGAGTAAAATGGCGATCTCAGGGTGTGCCGGGAAGTCTGGTCGGCGGCGCCGTCGGCGATTCCGCGTCACGGCGTGATCATCGCCGTACCGACCCGGAGGTCCCCGCCGTGGCCGCGCCCCGTACCCGGAACACCCCCCGCAAGGCCCTGGGACGTCTGTCCCTGCCCGAGCGTGCCTTCGTCGCGGACGCGCTGCGCACCGAGACGGTCGGCGGTGTCCTGCTGCTCCTCGCCTCCGTGGCGGCGCTCATATGGGCGAACATCCCCGCCCTCCGCGACGGCTACGAGTCGGTCGGCCACTTCCACTTCGGCCCCGGGGTGCTCGGCCTCAATCTGTCCGTGGCCCACTGGGCCGCCGACGGCCTCCTCGCGGTGTTCTTCTTCGTCGCCGGTATCGAGCTGAAGCGCGAGCTGGTCGCCGGAGACCTGCGCGACCCCAGGGCGGCCGTCCTGCCCGTGGTGGCCGCGCTGTGCGGCATGGCCGTACCGGCGCTCGTCTACGCCCTCACCAACCTCACCGGGCACGGCTCCATGCAGGGCTGGGCGGTGCCCACCGCCACCGACATCGCCTTCGCGCTCGCCGTCCTCGCGGTCATCGGCACCTCCCTGCCCAGCTCGCTGCGCGCCTTCCTGCTCACCCTCGCGGTCGTCGACGACCTCTTCGCGATCCTGATCATCGCCGTCTTCTTCACCGACCGGCTGGACTTCGCCGCACTCGGCGGGGCCGCCGCCGGGCTGGTGGTCTTCTGGCTGCTGCTGCGCAAGGGCGTGCGCGGCTGGTACGTGTATGTACCGCTGGCCGTGGTGATCTGGGCGCTGATGTACAACAGCGGCGTGCACGCCACCATCGCCGGCGTGGCGATGGGCCTGATGCTGCGCTGTACCCCCCGGGAGGGTGAGCAGCACTCGCCGGGCGAGCACATCGAGCACCTGGCGCGGCCCCTGTCCGCGGGGCTCGCCGTGCCGCTGTTCGCGCTGTTCAGCGCCGGGGTCACCGTCTCCGGCGGGGCGCTCGGGGATGTGTTCACCAAGCCGGAGACGCTCGGCGTGGTGCTCGGGCTCGTCCTCGGCAAGACACTCGGCATCTTCGGCGGCACCTGGCTCACCGTCCGCTTCACCCGCGCCTCGCTCAGCGAGGACCTCGCCTGGGCCGACGTCTTCGCGGTGGCCTCCCTCGCCGGCATCGGCTTCACCGTCTCCCTGCTCATCGGGGAGCTGGCCTTCGCCGGCGACGCCGTCCTCACCGACGAGGTCAAGGCGGCCGTCCTCACCGGATCGCTGATCGCGGCGCTGTGTGCAACGGTGCTGCTGAAGATTCGCAACGCCAAGTACCGCAGGCTGTGCGAGGAAGAGGAGCGCGACGAGGACCTCGACGGCATCCCGGACATCTACGAGCAGGACGACCCGGCCTATCACCTGCGCATGGCCGAGATCCACGAGCGCAAGGCCGCCGAACACCGGCGGATCGCCGCCGAGCGGGCGGCTGCGGCGCGCCACGAGCTTGCGGAAGTACCGGGCGGGGCAGGCGAGAAGCACGACCGTCCGGCATGATCTGACGAGACGGTACAAAACAAGACGGCCACAGATGCGGGACGGCCGGACAGGACGGCCGCGCCGACGGGGCGCCCGCACCCGACGGAACGCCTGCGGCACGAGAGAACTCTGAGGGAGAACGCGATGAGCGCACCCGACGGCAGCCCGGTCGGCGCCGAACGCAGCATCGGCCAGCTGTTCGCCTCGGCGACGACCGAATTGTCGGCGCTGGTGCACGACGAGATCGCGCTGGCCAAGGCCCAGCTGAAGCGGGACGTGAAGAAGGGCGCGATGAGCGGCGGCGCCTTCTCGATGGCGGGCGCCGTGCTGGTGTTCTCCCTGCCGATGCTCAACTTCGCGCTCGCCTACGGCATCCGGACCTGGAGCGGCTGGAACCTGGCGGTCTGCTTCCTGCTGTCCTTCGCGGCCAACGTGCTGGTCGCCGGCCTCCTCGCGCTGATCGGCGTGACGCTCGCGAAGAAGGCCAAAAAGGGCAAGGGCCCGCAGAAGGTGGCCGCCTCCATGAAGGAGACGGCGGGCGTCCTGCAGAACGCCAAGCCGCATCCGCGCCCGGAGCTGCCCGAGGACCGGGCACCCGCGGCCATCGAGGCTGTGGCACGCTCGTCGTCATGACGGACCCCGCCCCCTCGGCCGTACGGATCGACATCCCCCACGGGAAAAAGGTGACGCACAGGGACGTCGCCGCCAACGGCGCGCGCTTCCACATCGCCGAACTCGGCGACGGCCCCCTGGTACTGCTGCTGCACGGCTTCCCGCAGTTCTGGTGGACCTGGCGGCACCAGCTGGTGGCGCTCGCCGACGCGGGCTACCGGGCGGTGGCGATGGACCTGCGCGGCACCGGCGGCAGCGACCGCACGCCCCGCGGGTACGACCCCGCCAATCTGGCCCTCGATGTCACGGGCGTCATCCGCTCGCTCGGCGAGCCGGACGCGGCGCTGGTCGGCCACGACCTGGGCGGCTATCTGGCGTGGACAGCGGCGGCGATGCGGCCCAAGCTCGTCCGGCGCCTCGCCGTCGTCTCGATGCCGCATCCGCGGCGCTGGCGCGCGGCGATGCTGCGGGACGCCCGGCAGACGGCCGCCAACTCCTACATCTGGGGTTTCCAGCGACCATGGGTCCCGGAGCGTCAACTCACCGCGGACGGCGGGGCGCTGGTGGGCCGGCTGATCCGGGAGTGGTCCGGGCCGCGCCCGCCGGAGGACGAGGCGGTGGAGACCTACCAGCGGGCCATGTGCATCCCGTCCACGGCGCACTGTGCGATCGAGCCGTACCGCTGGCTGGTGCGCTCGCTGGCCCGCCCGGACGGCATCCAGTTCAACCGCCGGATGAAGCGGCCGGTGCGGGTGCCCACGCTGCATCTGCACGGCTCCCTGGACCCGGTGACGCGCACGCGCAGCGCGGCCGGTTCGGGCGAGTACGTCGAAGCGCCGTACCGCTGGCGCCTGTTCGACGGCCTCGGCCACTTCCCGCACGAGGAGGACCCGGTGGCGTTCTCCACGGAACTGGTCAACTGGCTGAAGGATCCCGAGCCGGACCGGTGACGCACGCCGGTGGGGCCGATGGGAGCGCCAGGTGGCCGGCATGCGTTTGTGACCGTTCGGTGACGGGCTCGATGCGCGGAGTATCCGGATCGTGAACACTTGTCCCCCGAACGGCCACATGCCTGCCGCATAGGCCAATTGGGCGGCGCTCAGGCGGTTATCGACCTTCGGGCAGGGGCACACGTCGGGGTATGGGCTGGACGCACGACTACAGTGACGCACCCCGCAACCGCCGCTCGGCCACCGGTCTGAGCACGCCTCAGCGAGGCAACCCGCAACTCGCCGAAGGAGACCTCCGCGTGGGGATCCCGCACATTCTGCGCCGCCGCGCCCGCTGGGTGTCCGTGCGTCTGCGTCACCCGCGCGGCTGACCCGCGCGGCTGACGTTCTCCAGGAGCGTCACAGGGCGCAGCTGTCCGTGCCCACCTGCTCGTTCGCCGTACGTCCCTGCGCGATGTCGGGCCGGATCTCGTCCGCCGTGAGGGCGTAGCCCGTGTCGGCGTCGTCGAGGGACTTGGCGAACACCACGCCGTACACCCGGCCGTCGGGGGTGAGCAGCGGGCCGCCCGAGTTGCCCTGACGGACGGTCGTGTACAGCGAGTAGACGTCCCGGCGGACGGTGCCGCGGTGGTAGATGTCCGGGCCGTTGGCCGTGATGCGCCCGCGCACGCGCGCGGCGCGCACGTCGTACGACCCGTTCTCCGGGAAGCCCGCGACGATCGCGCCGTCGCCGCCGGACGCGTCCTGCGGCGAGAACCGCAGGGCGTGGGCCCTCAGGGCGGGTACGTCGAGTACGGCGATGTCGCGCTTCCAGTCGTACAGGACGACCTTGGCGTCGTACTTGCGGCCCACGCCGCCTATCTGCACGGTGGGCGCGTCGACGCCGCCGACGACATGCGCGTTGGTCATGACCCGGCGGTCGGCGAAGACGAAGCCGGTGCCCTCCAGGACCTTGCCGCAGCTCTGGGCGGTGCCGGTCACCTTCACGATCGAGCGCTGGGCGCGCAGGCTCACCGGGCTGTTCGCGAGGGCCGGGTCGGGCGGCTCCACGTCCTTGATCGGCTCGTTGGCGAAGGGGCTGAAGACCTGGGGGAAGCCGTTCTGCGCGAGGACGGAGGAGAAGTCCGCGAACCAGGTGTCGGCCTGGGCGGGCAACGCCCGGGAGACACCGAGGAGCACCTTGGAGCCGCGCACCTCCTTGCCGAGCGTCGGCAGGGTGGTGCCGGCCAGGGCGGACCCGATCAGCCAGGCCACCAGCAGCATGGCGATGACGTTGACCAGGGCGCCGCCGGTGGCGTCCAGGGCGCGGGCCGGGGACCAGGTGATGTAACGGCGCAGCTTGTTGCCGAGGTGGGTGGTCAGGGCCTGGCCGACGGAGGCGCAGACGATGACGACGACCACGGCGACCACGGCGGCGGTGGTGCCGACATCCGCGTTGCCGGTCACGGCGTCCCAGAGCACGGGCAGTGCGTAGACGGCGACGAGGCCGCCGCCCAGGAACCCGATCACCGACAGGATGCCGACGACGAAACCCTGGCGGTAGCCGACGACCGCGAACCATACGGCCGCGACCAGCAACAGGATGTCCAGCACGTTCACTGCTTCAGGCCTCGCCTATTCCACTCCGCTCCCCGCGGCCCGGCCGGGGGTCCAGGGGTCGGCCCCCGGAAAGACACAGCACGGACGACACCCTGTCATGAGTGCCAGTCGAGCGGGACCTGTCTCTCCCGGTGCCAGGGACGTTCCCAGCCCGCGAAGTGGAGCAGGCGGTCGATCACTCCGGCCGTGAAGCCCCACACCAGGGCCGATTCGACCAGGAATGCCGGGCCTCGGTGGCCGCTGGGGTGAATGGTGGTGGCGCGGTTGGCGGGGTCCGTGAGATCCGCCACGGGGACCGTGAAGACCCGCGCGGTCTCGTTCGGATCGACGACGCCGACCGGGCTGGGTCTGCGCCACCAGCCGAGCACGGGCGTGACGACGAAACCGCTGACCGGGATGTACAGCGCGGGCAGCACGCCGAAGAGCTGGACGCCGGACGGGTCCAGGCCGGTCTCCTCCTCGGCCTCGCGCAGCGCGGCCCGGAGCGGGCCGTCGGTGTGCGGGTCGCCGTCCTCGGGGTCGAGCGCGCCGCCCGGGAAGGACGGCTGCCCGGCGTGCGAGCGCAGCGAGCCGGCGCGCTCCATCAGCAGCAGCTCCGGGCCGCGCTCACCCTCGCCGAACAGGATCAGCACGGCCGACTTGCGGCCCGAGCCGTTCTCCGGCGGCAGGAAGCGGCTCAGCTGGAGCGGCTCGACCGTCTCGGCCGCCCGCACCACCGGCGCCAGCCACTCCGGCAGCCCCTCCTTGCTGAGCGTCACCGGACCGCGCGCCGCCGCACCGCGCGTCACCGCACCGCCCTGTGTCTCACTGGCCCTCGCCATCGCCGCCCCCTCGCTCTGCCTGTCCAACGCCCGAGGGCCCCGAGATCGTTCCGTCACACGGCCCCCAGCGGCGGGGCCGGCTTGCCGCCCGCGTCGAGGTAGGCCTGCGGGGGCTTGAGCCGCTGGCCGGGGAAGCCGCCCTTTTCGTACTTCAGGAGCTTCTTCGCCTTCTCCGGGTCGGTCTCGCCCTCGCCGTAGGCCGGGCAGAGCGGGGCGATCGGGCAGGCGCCGCAGGCGGGCTTGCGGGCGTGGCAGATACGGCGGCCGTGCCAGATCACGTGGTGGGAGAGGTCGGTCCAGTCGCTCTTCGGGAACAGCGCGCCGACGGCGGCCTCGATCTTGTCCGGGTCGCTCTCCCCGGTCCACTGCCAGCGCCGCACCAGCCGCTGGAAGTGGGTGTCCACGGTGATCCCGGGCCGCCCGAAGGCGTTGCCGAGCACGACGAAGGCGGTCTTGCGGCCGACGCCGGGCAGCTTGACCAGGTCCTCCAGTCTGCCCGGGACCTCGCCGCCGAAGTCCTCGACGAGCGCCTTGGACAGGCCCATCACCGACTTGGTCTTGGCCCGGAAGAACCCGCAGGGGCGCAGGATCTCCTCGACCTCCTCCGGGTTGGCGGCGGCCAGGTCCTCGGGGGCCGGGTACTTCGCGAAGAGCGCCGGGGTCGTCTGGTTGACGCGCAGGTCGGTGGTCTGGGCCGACAGCACGGTGGCGACCAGCAGCTGGAAGGGGTTCTCGAAGTCCAGCTCGGGATGGGCGTAGGGATACACCTCGGCCAGCTCGCGGTTGATGCGGCGGGCGCGGCGGACCAGCGCGGTACGGGACTCGTCCCTCGGCGGCTGTACGGCGACCTTCTTGGCGGGCGCCGCCTTCTTCACCGCCACGGCCTTGCCGGTCGCCACGGCCTTGCCGGTCGCCACGGCCTTCTTCGCGGCGGTGACCTTCTTCGCAGAGACGGCCTTCTTGGCGGAGACGGCCTTCTTGGCGGACGTGCCCTTCTTGGCGGCGGTGGCCTTTTTAGCCGTTTTTCTGGTTTTCTCACCACCGTCCGAGCCTTGTTCGCCCACAGCGGAATCGCGACGTACAACCACCCGCTCAACCCCCTTGTCCTGTGCTGTCACCGGCGATTTGGACACCCGGCCAGCCTAGAGCCCGGCACCGACATCCGCCCCGGGCCCCGTTGATCGGACCCCGATTGGACCCCTGACGCTTACCTTGGGACACCTGTGCGGCATCCTTGTGACAGATCACACTGTTTGGACCGTCCGGCAAAATGGGGAACACGGTCCCCTGGCACTCGGGGGAGCAAGATCCCCTGAGCAGGTCGACAAGGAGAGAACTCAGTGGACGACGTTCTGCGGCGCAACCCGCTCTTCGCGGCTCTCGACGACGAGCAGGCCGCGGAGCTTCGCGCCTCCATGAGTGAGGTGACCCTCGCACGCGGCGACTCCCTGTTCCATGAGGGCGACCCGGGCGACCGGCTGTACGTCGTCACCGAGGGCAAGGTCAAGCTGCACCGCACCTCCCCCGACGGCCGCGAGAACATGCTCGCCGTCGTCGGCCCCGGCGAGCTGATCGGCGAGCTGTCGCTCTTCGACCCGGGTCCGCGCACGGCGACCGCGACCGCGCTGACCGAGGTCAAGCTGCTCGGTCTCGGCCACGGCGACCTCCAGCCCTGGCTGAACGTCCGGCCCGAGGTGGCCGGCGCCCTGCTGCGCGCCGTCGCCCGCCGCCTGCGCAAGACCAACGACGCCATGTCCGACCTGGTCTTCTCCGACGTCCCCGGCCGCGTGGCGCGCGCCCTGCTGGATCTCTCGCGCCGCTTCGGCGTGCAGTCCGAGGAGGGCATCCACGTCGTCCACGACCTCACGCAGGAGGAACTGGCGCAGCTGGTCGGCGCCTCGCGCGAGACCGTGAACAAGGCACTGGCGGACTTCGCCCAGCGCGGATGGCTCCGCCTGGAGGCGCGGGCGGTGATCCTCCTGGACGTGGAGAGGCTGGCGAAGCGGTCGCGCTGACGCCGGTCCCGGCCGTACGACCCTCGGGGCCCCGCTCCTCGTGAGCCGGGCCCCGCTGTCGTGCCCGCCCGTCTCCGGGGGTTGCCACCCCGGGCCCCCGACTCGCCGACGCGTACGCGCGCGTGCACGCCGTGAGCGTGGCGCACATCACAGCCGCGGGCTGTCACGGTTCGCCTTCCGGAAGTGTCTCAGTGCCGTCCGAAGAGAGGAGCCGGGACGGATCATGGCCGACGACGCCTTCACCGAGCACCGCCCGCTGCTGTTCACCATCGCCTACGAGATGCTGGGCAGCGCCGCCGACGCCGAGGACGTACTCCAGGAGAGCTATCTGCGCTGGCGGGAGGTCGATCCGGCCACGGTGGAGCACGCGCGCGCGTACCTGGTGCGCACGGTGACCCGGCAGGCGCTCAACCACCTGCGCGCGGTCAGGGCCCGGCGCGAGGAGTACGTCGGCGCCTGGTTGCCCGAGCCGATCCGCACCCAGCCCGAGGTCGGCGAGGACGTGGTCCTGGCCGAGTCGGTGTCGATGGCCATGCTGCTGGTCCTGGAGACGCTGAACCCGACCGAGCGCGCGGTGTTCGTACTGCACGACGTGTTCGGCTACCCGCACGGCGAGATCGCCGCCGCGATCGGCAAGGCCGAGGGCACCGTCCGGCAGATCGCACACCGCGCGCGGGGCCACGTTCACGCACGGCGCCGCCGCTTCGAGCCCGACTCCGCCGCCACCGGGGAGATCGTCGAACGGTTTCTGCGGTCGGCGGCGAACGGCGACGTACAGGCCCTGATGGACCTGCTCGCGCCCGATGTCGTGGTGATCTCCGACGGCGGTGGCAAGGCCGTCGCCGCCCGCCGTCCGGTCACCGGGCGCGACGACGTCGCCCGGTTCGTCCTCGGCGTGTACCGCACCAGTGCGACGACGGCCCGCGTCGAACCCGCCCGCTACAACGGCATGCCCGCCGCGCGGTTCCTCGCCGGCGACGCGCTGGACTGGCTGGTGGCGTTCGAGATCCGGGACGGACGGATCACCGGCCTCTACGGCATGCGCAACCCGGACAAACTGGGCCGCGCCGACCTGGTGCGGCCACTCGACAGAGGCGCACTCGACAGAGGATCACTCGGCTGAGGAGGCCGGCAGGCATGGAGACCATGACCGTGGAACGCACCATCGACGCCCCCATCGAGGACGTGTTCACCTGGCTCACGACCACCACCCACTACACCGCCTCACCCCTGGTGCTGCGTTGCCGGCTGGCCCGGCACGGCGAGGCCGCGCCCTACGGCGTCGGCGCCGTCCGCAGCCACCTGTGGCTGATCGGCTGGTTCCGGGAGCGCATCACCCGGTACGACCCGCCGTACGCCACGGAGTACGTCGTGGAGCGGAGCGTGCCGCCGTCCCGGCACGAGCTCGGCCGGATGACGTTCACCGAGACGGACGGCGGCACCCTGGTCCGGTGGACCACCCGGGCGGAGATCCCCCTGCCGCTGCTGGGCGCCCCGCTCACCCGGCTGCTGGCCCGCCCGGTGATCACGCGTACCTTCGGCAACATCCTCGACGCCGCCGAGAAGGCGCTCGCCGGCTAGATCAGCCCGTGCTCGCTCAGGTAGTCCAGCTGGGCCCGTACCGACAGTTCCGCCGCCGGCCACAGGGAGCGGTCCACCTCGGCGTACACGTGGGCGACGACCTGGGCGGGGGTGCGGTAGCCGTCCTCGACCGCCGTCTCCACCTGGGCGAGCCGGTGGGCGCGGTGGGCGAGGTAGAACTCCACGGCGCCCTGCGCGTCCTCCAGGACCGGCCCGTGGCCGGGCAGGACGGTGTGCACGCCGTCGTCCACCGTCAGGGACCGCAGCCTGCGCAGGGAGTCCAGATAGTCGCCGAGACGGCCGTCGGGGTGCGCCACGACCGTCGTACCGCGCCCGAGGACGGTGTCGCCCGTCAGCACCGCCTGATCGGCCGGGAGATGAAAGCACAGCGAGTCCGCGGTGTGCCCGGGGGTCGGTACGACCCTCAGCTCCAGGCCGCCGACGGTGATCACGTCGCCGGCGGCCAGGCCCTCGTCGCCCAGGCGCAGCGCCGGATCGAGGGCACGCACGCGTGTGCCGGTCAGTTCCGCGAAGCGGGCGGCGCCCTCGGCGTGGTCGGGGTGGCCGTGGGTGAGCAGGGTCAGGGCTATGCGCTTGCCGGCCTTCTCGGCGGTGTCGACGACCGCGGTCAGGTGGCCGTCGTCCAGCGGGCCCGGGTCGATCACCACGGCGAGACCGGAGTCCGGCTCGGCGACGATCCACGTGTTGGTGCCGTCCAGGGTCATCGCGGAGGCGTTGGGCGCGAGGACGTTGACGGCCCGTTCGGTGGCGGGGCCGGAGAGCACCTGGCCGCGGGGCTGGCCCGGCAGGGCGCTTGCGTCGGTCATACGGGGCCTCCACCCGTCGTCTCGGCGGTCGTCGCAGCACTGGTCCCGGTACTCGTCCCGGTGCTCGCCGCAGCGCTCGTGCCGGTGGTCGTCGGATCGGTCGGGATGTGCTTGGTGAACTCCTCGTGCCCCGGCCAGGACAGGACGATCTCGCCGTTCCGCAGGCGGGCGCGCGCCATCACCGGCGTCAGGTCGCGCCCGGGGGCCGCCGCCAGTGCCTCGGCGGCGCCGGTGTACGGCAGCAGCTGGCGCAGGGTGGCGATGGTGGGCGGCATCATCAGCAGTTCGCCCCTGTCGTAGCCGGCGGCGGCCTGAGCGGGGCGGATCCACACCGTGCGGTCGGCCTCGGTGGAGGCGTTCCGGGTGCGCTGGCCCGCGGGCAGGGCGGCCACGAAGAACCAGGTGTCGTAGCGGCGGGCCTCGAACTCCGGGGTGATCCAGCGGGTCCATGCGCCCAGCAGGTCCGAGCGCAGTACCAGCCCGCGCCGGTCCAGGAACTCGGCGAACGACAGCTCACGCGCGACCAGCGCGGCCCGGTCCGCCTCCCAGTCGTCGCCGGTGGTGTCGCCGACGACCGACTCGGCGTCGGGCCCGGCGAGCAGGACGCCCGCCTCCTCGTACGTCTCCCGTACGGCCGCGCAGACGATCGCCTGGGCGCCCGGCTCGTCGACGCCCAGCCGGTCCGCCCACCACGCGCGCGTGGGGCCCGCCCAGCGCACCAGGCGGTCGTCGTCGCGCGGGTCGACCCCGCCTCCGGGATAGGCGTACGCGCCTCCGGCGAAGGCCATGGAGGCGCGTCTGCGCAGCATGTGGACGACCGGACCGGACTCTGTGTCCTTCAGGAGCAGCACCGTGGCCGCGCGTCTGGGGGACACCGGGGTGAGCGTGCCGTCCGCGTGCGCGCGGATGCGGTCCGGCCACTCCGGGGGGTACCACTGACCGTTCGCCATGGCCGGAGGCTATCCCGTGTAGGGCGAATGTTCGAGAGGTGCCCGAGGTCAGAGGTGTTCCGGCGTGTTCCGGCGTGTTCCGGTGCGTCCGGTGCGGTTACGGGGCGAGTTCCACCTGGATCTCGACCTCGACCGGCGCGTCCAGCGGCAGCACCGCGACGCCGACCGCGCTGCGGGCGTGCACGCCCTTGTCGCCGAGGACCTCACCGAGCAGTTCGCTGGCGCCGTTGACGACACCGGGCTGCCCGGTGAAGTCGGCGGCCGAGGCGACGAAGCCGACGACCTTCACCACGCGCGCGATGCGGTCCAGGTCGCCGGTGACGGACTTCACCGCGGCCAGCGCGTTCAACGCGCACGTACGGGCCAGGTCCTTGGCCTCCTCCGGCGTGACCTCGGCGCCCACCTTGCCGGTGACCGGCAGCTTGCCCTCGACCATCGGCAGCTGGCCGGCGGTGTAGACGTACACGCCGGACTGCACGGCCGGCTGGTACGCGGCCAGCGGCGGTACGACCTCCGGCAGGGTCAGCCCCAGTTCGGCCAGCCTGGCCTCGACCGCGCTCATGCCTGCTTCTCCCGCTTCAGGTAGGCCACGAGCTGCTCGGGGTTGTTCGGCCCGGGCACGACCTGGACGAGCTCCCAGCCGTCCTCGCCCCAGGTGTCCAGAATCTGCTTCGTGGCATGGACGAGCAGCGGCACGGTTGCGTATTCCCACTTGGTCATGGGGCCGACTGTAGCCGCTGCGACCGGCGGGGACGGCGGCGACCGGGGCCGGCTGTGTCCGGCGTTGTCCACAGGCCGGGCAGCAGGCTGTGACCAGCGTTATCCACAGCCTCCCGCGTGAGTCTCGGCCGGACTGGTTAGTCTCGAAGACGTGAGCAGGCTCCAGGTCGTCAGCGGCAAGGGCGGGACCGGAAAGACGACGGTCGCCGCCGCACTGGCGCTGGCCCTCGCGACCGAGGGGAAGCGGACGCTTCTCGTGGAGGTCGAGGGCCGGCAGGGCATCGCCCAGCTCTTCGAGACGGAGGCGTTGCCGTATGAGGAGCGGAAGATCGCGGTCGCTCCGGGGGGCGGCGAGGTGTACGCCCTCGCCATAGACCCCGAACTGGCCCTTCTGGACTACCTCCAGATGTTCTACAAGCTCGGTGGCGCGGGCCGGGCCCTGAAGAAGCTCGGTGCGATCGACTTCGCCACCACCATCGCACCGGGCATCAGGGACGTCCTGCTGACCGGCAAGGCGTGCGAGGCGGTGCGCCGCAAGGACAGGAGCGGCCGGTTCGCGTACGACTACGTCGTCATGGACGCCCCGCCGACCGGCCGCATCACCCGCTTCCTGAACGTCAACGACGAGGTGGCGGGGCTGGCGAAGATCGGCCCCATACACAACCAGGCCCAGGCGGTGATGCGGGTGCTGAAGTCGCCGGAGACGGCGGTGCACCTGGTGACGCTGCTGGAGGAGATGCCGGTCCAGGAGACCGCCGACGGCATCGCCGAACTCCGCACCGCGCGGCTGCCGGTGGGCCGGGTCATCGTGAACATGGTCCGGCCGGAGGTGTTGGACGCGGCCGACCTGGAACTCGTACGGACCGTGGAGCGTTCCTCTGTCGCACAGGCGTTGTCGGCGGCCGGGCTGGGCGGGGCCCGGCGTGGCGGCAACGCGGAGAAGCTGGTGGACCCGCTGCTGCAGCAGGCCGCGGAGTACGCCGAGCGGTACGCGCTGGAGCAGGAGCAGCGCGCGGTCCTCGGCGAGCTGGGCCTGCCGCTGGGTGAACTGCCGCTGCTCGCCGAGGGCATGGACCTGGCGGGCCTGTACGAACTCGCCACCGAGCTGCGGAAGCAGGGGTTGTCATGAGTCCGGACCCGGCCGAGGCACCCGAGACGGCGGTGACGGCCGAGGGGCGGGAGAAGGCCCACGGTCTCTCCCCCGCGCGCACCCTCGCCATCGACCCGCTGCTGGACGACCCGAAGACCCGGATCGTGGTGTGCTGCGGCTCGGGCGGGGTCGGCAAGACGACGACCGCGGCGGCCCTCGGTCTGAGAGCGGCCGAGCGGGGCCGCAAGGTGGTCGTGCTGACCATCGACCCGGCGCGGCGGCTGGCCCAGTCGATGGGCATCGACTCGCTCGACAACGTCCCGCGCCGGGTGAAGGGCGTCGAGGATCAAGGAGGGGCATCGCGCAGCGATTCGGTCGAGGGCGGTGGCGGGCGACGGGCGGGCGGCGAACTGCACGCCATGATGCTCGACATGAAGCGCACCTTCGACGAGGTCGTGGAAGCGCACGCGGACCCCGATCGGGCGGCCACGATCCTGTCGAACCCCTTCTACCAGTCCCTCTCGGCGGGCTTCGCGGGCACGCAGGAGTACATGGCGATGGAGAAGCTGGGCCAGCTGCGCGCGAAGGACGAGTGGGACCTGATCGTGGTCGACACCCCGCCGTCCCGCTCCGCGCTGGATTTCCTGGACGCGCCCAAGCGGCTCGGCTCCTTCCTGGACGGCCGGCTGATCCGGCTGCTGACGGCTCCCGCCAAGCTCGGCGGACGCGCGGGGATGGCCTTCCTCAACGTCGGCATGTCGATGATGACCGGCACCCTCGGCAAGCTGCTGGGCGGCCAGCTGCTGAAGGACGTCCAGACGTTCGTGGCGGCGATGGACACCACCTTCGGCGGGTTCCGTACGCGCGCGGACGCCACGTACAAACTGCTCCAGGCACCCGGCACGGCGTTTCTGGTGGTCGCGGCCCCGGAGCGGGACGCGCTCCGCGAGGCGGCGTACTTCGTGGAGCGGCTGGCCGAGGAGAAGATGCCGCTGGTGGGTCTGGTGCTGAACCGGGTTCATGGCAGCGACGCGGGCCGGCTGTCGGCGGAGCGGGCGCTCGCCGCCGCCGAAAATCTTGAGGACCCCCGCATTGTGGATCAGGGGTCCGGGAAAGCTGGACTTCGTAACTCTCCCGACCCATACGGCAGTTCGCGAGCTCCCGCATCCGAGGCCGCAATCGACGCCCCTTCCGAAGAAGGCTCCCCCGCCGACGCGGAACGCTCCGTCGACCGGCTCACCGCGGGGCTGCTGCGACTGCACGCCGATCGCATGCAGCTGCTCTCGCGGGAGCAGCGCACGCGTGACCGTTTCACCGCCCGTCACCCCGAGGTGGCGGTGGTCGAAGTACCCGCGCTGCCCGGCGACGTCCACGACCTCGCGGGCCTGCGCGACATCGGCGCCCTGCTGGCAGCGGGCACGGCAGAGCACACGGAACTGCCGTAGCGCGGCCACGGGACGGTGACCGGGCGACCGGCAGACTGCGCGGCACCTCGCGCGGTGAGCGGTCGTGGGCGCGCAGATGACCGTCAGGCCCGCGTGAGCGAGCGGTCGCGCATGCGCAGGCAGGCGGTGGCCCCGCATGCCCAGGCAAGCGGCGGTTGCACGCGAGCGGTCGTAGGCACGTGGGTGGCCGTCATGTGCGTGCAGGTGAGCGGTCGCAGGCCCGGAGGTGGCCGTCGTATGCGCGCGGGCGAGCGGTTGCACGCGCGCACGCGAGCGGTCGCCGACGCGGGGTGGCCGTCATGTGCGTGCAGGTGAGCGGTCGCAGGCACGCGGGTGGCCGTATGTGCGTGCAGGCGAGCCGTCGCAAGCACGCGGGTGGCCGTCGTACGTGCGCAGATGGCCGTCGTACGTGCGCCAGGGGCTGTCGTACGCGCGTGGTGGCACACGCGCGCTCGGCATGGCCGGCATGCGCGCGGATGCAAGGCAGGCAAAGGCCTTCCCTGCGCAGGACGCCTCAGCCCACCCGGGCCGTCTCCGCAGGCGAAGCCGCAAGACCGATAGCGGCTTCCCCGGGCGCAGGCCGGACCGGCGTTTCTCGGAGCCGTCGCTTCCGGACCTGTCGCTTCCCGGACCCGTCACTTCCGGAGCCATCGCTCCCGGACCTGTCGCTCCCCGGACCCGTCACTTCCGGACCCATCGCTCCCCGGAGCCGTCTCTTCCCGGAACCCCCGGGTGTGTACCCACTCGGCGTCCCCTGGAGCTGTGCCCCGGGTATGTGCCGGAGGGAATGCCCTCAGCTCACCGCCGCGTAGTTCTCGTACACCTCGTCGCTGTCGAGGGGCACGATGCCCGTGCCGCGCTCGTACTCCGAGCGGGCCGTCTCCAGCAGCCTGCGCCAGGAGGTCACGGTGGGCCGGCGGCGCAGCAGTGCGCGGCGCTCCCGCTCCGTCATACCTCCCCACACGCCGAACTCGACGCGGTTGTCCAGCGCGTCGGCCAGGCATTCGGTGCGTACCGGGCATCCGGTGCACACCGCCTTGGCCCTGTTCTGCGCTGCTCCCTGAACGAACAGTTCATCCGGATCGGTAGTGCGGCAGGCAGCCTGCGCACTCCAGTCGGTTACCCAGCCCATACCGGCGCCGTCCTCTCCCGAATCGAGGCTCCCCCACGGCGGCAGCGGCATATTCACCGCCGCCAGTTGAGGACGTTACGGAAGGTGGGCACCGGGCAACACCCCCGTCGGGCCCAATCTTGAATGGTCCGAACGGACTATGGGTAAGCGGCAGATCACCCGGGGGAGTGAGCTGGTGACATGCGTGATCATCCCGGCAAACCGGGACTTCTGCGGTGCGTCACATCGGGCGCCACGTGACACACGAGGCGGATTCGGGCACGTCCCCATCAAAAAATCGGGGCACCTCCGGAACGATTCGGGGTCGCCGGACGTATTGATACGTGGCCGCAGTGCTGTGACAGTTGAGAGCAGCTTAGGCCAAGGCCTGCGCGCATGTCCGGGAAATGGAAACGTAGGCAGGTCAGGTTGCGCTGCCGTCACGATCCGGCACCCGAACATCCCGAGGGAGAGCCGCTCCCTCGGAACGCTCATGAGTACGGATTAGGCTGCCCCCATGCCAAAGAAGCGCTCGGGCGGTGGTCTGTCGCCAACGCAGCAGGCCGCCAAGTTCCTCGGTGTCAGTGTGCTCGCCGGAGCCGTGATGGCGGGCATCGCGCTGCCCGCGGCCGGCGCACTGGGCCTCGCGGCCAAGGGCTCGGTCAAGAGCTTCGACGAGATCCCGGACAACCTGAAGAGCCCCCAGCTCAGTCAGCGCACGACCATCCTGGACAACCAGGGCAGGCCGATCGCGAGCGTCTACTCCCGTGACCGTACGGTGGTGGAACTCAAGGACATCTCGCCGTACATGCAGAAGGCGATCGTCGCGATCGAGGACTCCCGCTTCTACAAGCACGGCGCGATCGACCTCAAGGGCGTGCTGCGTGCCCTGAACAAGAACGCGCAGAGCGGCGGTGTCGCGCAGGGTGCCTCCACGCTCACCCAGCAGCTGGTGAAGAACTACTTCATCGAGGAGGCCGGCGACGACCCGACGAAGGTCGCCGAGGCCACCCAGCAGACGCTCGGCCGCAAGATCCGCGAGCTGAAGTACGCGATCCAGACCGAGGAGAAGCTCGGCAAGAAGAAGATCCTCGAGAACTACCTGAACATCACCTTCTTCGGCGAGCAGGCCTACGGCGTCGAGGCCGCCGCCCAGCGCTACTTCTCCAAGCACGCCAAGGACCTGAACGTCCAGGAATCGGCGCTGCTGGCCGGCATCGTGCAGTCCCCGAGCCGCTACGACCCGGTCAACGACGACGCCGAGGCCACCAAGCGGCGCAACGTCGTGCTCCAGCGGATGGCGGAGCTCGGCGACATCTCCCAGAAGGAGGCCGACCAGGCCAAGGAGAAGCCGCTCGGCCTGCACCCCAGCCGGCCCAAGAACGGCTGCATCACCGCGGTCCGCGGCGCCGGCTTCTTCTGTGACTACGTACGCGACACCGTCCTCAACGACCCTGTCTTCGGCACCACCAAGGAAGCCCGGGCGAAGCTCTGGAACGAGGGCGGCCTGACGATCCGTACGACGCTCGACCCGCAGGCGCAGGACTCCGCGCAGACGTCCATCAAGGACCACGTCTACCAGTCCGACGAGGTGGCGACGGCCGCGGCCATCGTCGAACCGGGCACCGGCAAGATCCTCGCCATGGGCCAGTCCCGCCCGTACGGCTTCGGCAAGAACGAGACGCAGATCAATCTCTCCGTCAACTCGGACATGGGCGGCGGCGCCGGCTACCAGCCGGGTTCGACGTTCAAGCCGATCGTCGCGGCGGCCGCGATCGAGGGCGGCAAGCCGCCGACGCAGGAGTACTCGTCGCCGTACGAGATGCCGTACCCGAGCCCCGTACAGGCGTGCAACGGCCGGGTCTGGCACAACAGCCGGACCAAGCCGGCCAAGCTGAAGAACGAGAACGAGTCGGAGCACGGCCCGTACGGCATGAAGGAAGCGACCGCCAAGTCGGTCAACACCTACTACGTGCAGCTGATCAGCGACATCGGCATCTGCCCGGTCATCGACATGGCCAAGAAGATGGGTGTGGAGCGCGCGGACGGCCGCAAGATCGACCAGGCCCCGTCCATCGCGCTCGGCACGCAGGAGATGTCGCCGCTGACGATGGCCAACGCGTACGCCACCTTCGCCTCGCGCGGTATGTACTGCACCCCGGTCGCCATCGAGTCGATCACCCAGAAGATCGGCAGCCAGGTGAAGTCCCTTCCGGTGCCGAAGTCGACCTGCTCACGCGCGATGTCGGAGAAGACCGCGGACACCGTCAGCACGCTCCTCAAGGGCGTGGTCGAGGACGGTACGGGTCAGGAGGCCGGTCTCGGCGACCGCCCGAGCGCGGGCAAGACCGGCACGACGGACGAGCGCTTCGCGGCCTGGTTCGTCGGCTACACCCCGAACATGGCCGGCGCGGTCTGGGTCGGCGACCCTCAGCACAAGCGCAAGATGATCAACATCACCATCGGCGGCGTACCGCACGACAAGGTGTTCGGCGGTGAGGTACCCGGCCCGATCTGGCGCGACATGATGACCGGCGCGCTGGAGGGCAAGCCGGACGAGGACTTCCACCTGATCGACATCCCCGACGACAACACCGGGGACGACCACGGAAACGGGCACGGGAAGAAGCACGGCGGCAAGCACGGGGACAGCACGGGCGGGATCGGCGGACTGATCGGCGGTCTGACGGACGGGGGAACGACCGGCGGGGGAACGACGGACGGCGGGACCGGTGGCGCGATCGGCGGCACCACCGGCGGCACCGTCCCGAAGCCGACCTTCTCCTTCCCGGGCAACTTCATCCAGGGCCAGGGCAACGGCGGCAACGGGAACGGCGGCCGACGGGGCTGAGGCCACACGTACGGGCCGCACCTTCGCAAGATTCGGGGCCGCACCCTTCGCAAGCCACGGGGCCGCACCCTTCCTAAGAAGGGCGCGGCCCCGCCGCCGTATCCCTGTGGCTCCAGCTGTCGCTGTCGCTATCGCTCAGCCCTGAAGCAGCTTCTTCACCACCGCGGCGACGCGGCCGCCCTCGGCCTGACCGGCCACCTTCGGGTTCACGATCTTCATGACGGCGCCCATGGCCCGCGGCCCCTCGGCACCGGCCGCCTTCGCCTCTTCCACGGCCTGCGCGACGATCGCGTTCAGCTCCTCGTCGGACAGCTGCTTGGGCAGGTACTCGGCGAGCACCTCGCCCTCCGCCTTCTCCCGCTCGGCCGACTCGGCACGACCACCCTGCGCGAAGGCGTCGGCCGCCTCGCGGCGCTTCTTCGCCTCACGGGTGATCACCTTGAGGACCTCGTCGTCGGAGAGCACCCGCTTCTCCTTGCCCGCGACCTCCTCCTTGGTGATCGCCGCGAGCGTCAGCCGGAGCGTCGAGGAGCGGAGCTCGTCGCGCTCCTTGATCGCGGCGTTGAGGTCGTCCTGCAGCTTCGACTTGAGCGTGGTGGTCATGCGGTCGATTGTCGCAGGTGCGCCGGCCCGAACGCCCGCTGATTTAGCTGACTCAAGGGAGGCCGGCGCACTGCGGCCCATGCTCGTGGCCCCGGGACGCCGACCGGGCGGCCGGTCCCACCGTGCCGCCGGGGTCTGACACGATGGGCGTATGCGCGCGCGATACGGAGTACCCCTGGGAATCATGGCGGCAGGCGCCGCCGGGCTGGCGTACGCGGCGGGCTTCGAGGCCCGTTCCTTCCGCCTGCGACGCGTGACGGTCCCGGTGCTCCCGCCGGGCATACGTCCGCTGCGTGTGCTGCAGGTCTCCGACATCCACATGGTGAGCGGCCAGCGCAAGAAGCAGCGGTGGCTGCGGTCGCTGGCGGGCCTGCGCCCCGACTTCGTGATCAACACCGGGGACAACCTCTCGGACCCCGAGGGCGTCCCGGAGGTCCTGGACGCGCTCGGACCCCTGATGGAGTTCCCGGGCGCCTACGTCTTCGGCTCCAACGACTACTACGGCCCCAAACTCCGCAACCCCGCCCGTTACCTGCTGGAGAAGACGAGCGGCCGCCACGGTCTGAACGGCAACCCGCCGGCGGTCGGCGCGATCCACAACCCGTGGGAGGACCTGCGCGACGGCTTCGACGAGGCGGGCTGGTTGAACCTGACGAACACACGGGGTGTCCTGAAGGTCGAGGGCGTCTCGATCGAGCTGACGGGCCTGGACGACCCGCACATCAAGCGCGACCGCTACGCCCGGGTGGCGGGCGGGCCGTCGGGGTCGTACGACTTCTCGCTCGGCGTGGTCCACGCCCCGTACCTTCGCACGCTGGACGCGTTCACGGCGGACTGCTACCCCCTGATCCTGGCCGGCCACACCCATGGCGGCCAGCTGTGCATCCCCTTCTACGGCGCGCTGGTCACCAACTGCGACCTGGACACGGACCGGGTGAAGGGCCTCTCCACCCACACGGCGGACGGCCACACCTCCTACCTCCACGTCTCAGCGGGCTGCGGCACCAACCGCTACACCCCGGTCCGCTTCGCCTGCCCGCCGGAGGCGACGTTGCTGACATTGGTGGGGCGGTAGCGCGGACGCGCGAAGTACGGGGGCATCCGAAACGCGGAACGACGTAGCCCATCCGAACCACGCCCGTCCGCTACACCCACCCGCATCACTCCATACGAACCAGGCCCATCCGGACTACACCCATCCGGACTACACCGAATAGCCCCACCCCTCCCCCGCTCCTAGCGTCAGGTGCATGACCGCCCCGATACCCAGGGACCTCCCGGACCTGCCCGCGGTCCCGGGCCCGCCCCTGCTGCTGCCCAACCCTGTCCCGGCCACCGCGGTGGTGGCGCCGGTGCGCCGCCCCATGGTCGGGCTCTTCCGCCTGCTGACCGCCCTGACGGCGGCAGGCGGCGTAGCCCTGGAGCTCCTACTGGGCACCCCGGCCCGCACCCTCAGCTACTTCAGCGTCCAGGCCAACATCCTGCTGGCCGTCGTCATGTTCTTGTCGGCATCCAGGGCCGGCCAGGCCCGCAGACCGCTTCCCTCCGCCGTGACAGGCGCCGCACTCCTTTACGCCCTGGTCGCGGCGCTCGTCTACCACCTGCTCCTGGCCCACACGACGCCCCCGTTCTCCATGACCGGCGCGACGACGACCCCGGAGCGCTGGCACGCCCAGTGGGCGGCCCTCCAGATCCTGCACACGGTGACGCCGACGGCGGCCCTGCTGGACTGGCTGCTGCTGACCCCCGCGGCCCGGCTGCACCTCCGCCAGACGGCCGCCTGGCTCCTCTACCCCCTGGCCTACCTGGCCTTCACCCTGACCAGAGCGGCTTTCCTCGCCCCTTCGGACCCCTCCCGCTACCTGTATCCCTTCCTGGACGCGGCCACCCACGGCTACCGCAGCACCCTGGCCAACGCACTCCTCCTGGGCCTCGGGATCCGCGCCCTCGCCGTCCTCCTCATAGCCCTCGACCACACCCGCCCTACCCCGGTCCGCCGCCGGGTCTAAACCGGATTTCGTCTACAGCCACCGGTGGGCTAAAGTAAACGTCGTCGCCGCGAGAGCAGCGACATCGGGGTGTGGCGCAGCTTGGCAGCGCGCTTCGTTCGGGACGAAGAGGTCGTGGGTTCAAATCCCGCCACCCCGACGCTGGTCAGAGGCCCATTCACGTGATCGTGAATGGGCCTCTGTCGTGCTCGGGGGCCAAACAGGGGGCCAAACGAATTTGATCAGGCCACCGCGTCGCCCTCTTCCTGGTCCTCCGTGTCCTCCCCTTCCTGATCTTCGGCGAAGATGTCGTCCATCGCTTCGGCACCCTGCGTGATCACGGGCCGGAGCTGCTTGCGGTAGACCGCCTCTGTGGTCGCCTGACTGCTGTGACCGACCAAGAGCGCGATCCGCTCCAAGGGGATGCCGTGGTCGGAGAGCAGGGACACGAAACTGTGCCGGAGCTCCCGCGGCGTCCACTCCGGCTTCAGCCCGGCTTTCTTCACGATGGCCTTGAAGTCGCGCCGGACGTTGGCTGCGGCGAGCGGCTCGCCGCTCCGCGTCGTGAAGACACGGCCGGCCGGGCTCCACTCCATCCCTCTCGACGCCCGCTCCTGCTTCTGCCATCGCATGTGCTCTTCGAGGACTTCGACCACCTGCTTCGGCAGAGCGATCGTCCGGCGGCTCTTCCTGGTCTTGGTCTCACCGTGCTTGCGCACCGAACGCCACACCGCGACATGCGTTCCTAGGCGCCCAACGACCTACACGGCTCCACCCTTCACTCAGAAGGGCGGGGTCAACACCGAGCGGTATGCAGCTCGAAGGGTAAGTGATCAGGGTGGCCAAGAAGCTCACGCCGGGTACACCGGGACAGGACCGCGAGCAGGCATCAGATGGTCGGCCCCTTGATGGGGCTGCGCCGCCGGAGGCCGAGGCCGGAACCTGAGCGTCGGGCCGCCGCCCTGGTGCGCCTAGAGTGCCGCCGCGCAGCCGGATGAAGAAGGGGGCGAGTCAGTCGCAGGGGCCGGCCGTCGCCCTTCACCGCGACGGCCTGTATTCAGCCCACGTCTTGGGCGTCTCAGAGACCCTGACTGCGGTCAACTCAGGAAACCGGTCGATCCAGAGGTCGAAGATCCAGGCAGCCAGATTCTCGGCGGACGGAGAGATACCCCCCCCCATTGCCTCATTCAGGTGACGGTGATCGAGGGTGTCGTCCATCCATTTCTTGAAGGCGTCGAGCTCGCGGTAGTCACGGACGAAGCCGGCCTCGGTGAGGTCCTCGCGGCGGGCGGACAGCTCCAGCACGACGACGTAGTTGTGGCCGTGCATGCGGGCGCAGGGGTGCCAGCTCGGCAGCCGGTCGAGGACGTGACTGGCCGAGAAGTGGAACTCCTTGGTGATCGTCAGCATGACGGCTCCAGTCTGCCACCTGCTGTCAGAACTCCTCGTCGGCCGTCCGGGCTGGTCACTGATCCACCCCGTCGCCGTGGAGGATGGCGTTGTTGAGGGGGACTCGCGTGAGGAACCGGTCGCGCGACAAGTCGTCGGTGACCCACTCCGCCTTGCGGCCGACCTCACGCCGGGCCCGCTGGAGGAGTGCGGATGCTTCCTCCCGCGCGCCCCCGGTGGCCAGCACCACGGCGGAGTGGTACAGAACCTCCTCCGTACGGAGAGCGGGCATGTCCCCGACCTCGTCCAGGATGCGAACGGCCTGTCGGGCCTGCTCCTGAGCTCCAACCGTGTCGCCGCGCCGGAGCAGGATGCGGCTGCGGAGGGAGTGCGCGGCGATCTCGCTGCGGATCATGCCGCTGCGCTGGGTCTCGACACAGGTGGCCACAGCCAGGCGGTCGGCCTGATCCAGGAGTTCTCCGGGTTCGTCAGCGGCGAGAAGCAGGATCTCGGCGTACAGGTTTCGGACGATGGGGACGAGGTTGGCCAGCCAGGTCCGCTCTGTCTCCGCCCACGCATCGGCGATCAGTTCCAGCGCCTGGCCGCGCTTCGCCGACTGCTGGACGAGGAGATGTGCGAGCAGCGCCTTGTTGTAGGCGTGCCAACCGCTGTCGCCACCGCGCTCGGCTTCGAAGGCGAGGGCTTCGCCCAAGACCTCCTCTGCATCCTCGTACGCGCCGAGGCCCGCATGCACCTGCGCCAGGTAGTTGAGCGCTATGGGCAGCTCCGCCTTCAGCGGCTCGTCGCGCAGCCGCTGAACGCAGCGGCTCAGCCGCGCATGGGCCTCGCTGAGGTGTCCGCTGTCGTAGAGGGTGATGCCGAGTTGCATCTCCCCCAGGTTGCGGGCGTGCTGCAGCACCGGGTCGCTGGTGCCGCCGAGGCGTGGATCGGAGGCGTACATGCGCTCGGCCTCCTGCAGCTGGGCCAGACCGTCGGCCAGTCGTCGCTTGGACACCTGCCGCCCGTACTCGACGCGGGCCACGAAGAGCGGAACCGGATCGCCGTGCTGCTCGGCCAGCTCCACGGCTGCGCGGAGCTTGTCCAGGGATGGCACCAGACCCTGGGTCGCGAGCAGGGTCTTGCCGCGCAGGAGTGTCGTACGGATCGCCAATTCGGGGCTGCAACAGCGTCTCGCCGCGGCTTCCGCCTCGGCGGCCAGGGCGTCGATGTCCGGCCCGCCGGCCGGCTGGTGCTGGCCGCGCCAGCGCACCTCTGTCAGGGACAGCAGCAGTTCCACGGCCTGGACGAGCCACTGGTCCCGGCTCTCCTCCTGGTGCGGCAGGTCCCGGACCGCCTTGATCACTTCTTCGCAGTGCCGCTCCGCCTCGGCGAAGGACAACCCCTCCATCGCGGCGTCCCGGGCCAGCCCGTAGTGCGCCTCGGCTGAGGCGAGCAGGCACTCGGTTCCGCCGTTGCGGAGATGGCGGGCGATCTCCAGCCGCCGTTCCAGCGGCATCCCGTCCATCGGGCGGGTCGTGAGCGCTGCCGCGATGCGGGCGTGGCGGGACCGCATCTGCTGAGGGGTCTGCTGGTCGTACACCACGCCCCACAGGGCGCTGTGCTCGAACCGATAGCAGTCGGATGCGTCCAGGCGCGCCCAGCCGGGAGGCTGTGTCGGCAGGATGAGCCGGTGCTGGGCGGCGACGAGCCGCAGTCGCTCCATCACCTCGTCGTGGGGTGCTCCCTTGACCTCGGCAACCGTGCGTGACAGGAACGTCTCGCCCTGCGTCGCCCCGATCATGAGCAGTTCGCGATCCAGCTCGGTGAGCAGCCGGAGTCGTTCTTCCACCACGCGCGACAGGCTGCTGGGCAGTTCGACTGTGGAGCCGGCGTCCGGACGCCATTCCTCCAGGCAGAGAGTGACGAAGACGGCGTGGCCGGCGGTCAGCCGAGTCAGCTGCTCCGACAAAGTCGGCGGGGCCTCCGGATGCCGGGAGCGCACCAGCTCGGCGACCGCGTCCTGTGGCAGACCGCCCAGCACCCGCCGTCGCAGGAGGCCGTCTTTCGCCCAGTCGTGCACCAGGTCCTCGACCGTGGATCCCGGGCCGTCGACGAAGGCGCCGTCCGTGGCGTGGCTGAGCACCAGGCCGAGCGGTTCGCCGGGCAGCCGCCGCAACAACCGGTCGAGGACCAGCAGGCTGCTGGGATCGGCGAATTGAATGTCGTCGATGAGCACGACGGTGGGCGGCCCCTGTCGAACGAGTTCCAGCAGGGCGTCCACGATCTGCGCGGCTGCTCCCTGCTGGAAAGGCAGCAGGCTGTCGAACGGCATCGATCCAGAAGCGAGGGATGCCTCCGCCACTTCCTTGCCCAGGGTGAACAGGGCGCCCAGGCCGGGCACGATCGCGGACAGCACCTCAGGAGCAGAGCGGACAACGCCCTGACTGGTGAAGCTCAGGAGCCGGCGGAAGACGCCGGGCTGCTTGACCTCCTGATCCCGGGCGAGATGCAGGAGCAGTTCGACAATCGCTCCGTAGTGCAGAGCCGACCCGATCGACGGCTGACACCGCACGGTTACGACACGACAGACGCCAGGCTCGTGGGAGGCGGCGACCTCCGCCTCGAACGCCCGCAGCAGCGCAGACTTCCCCATCCCCGAGACGCCGTCGACCACGATCGCCCGGCCACCGCGCCCTTCGGTCACGTCCGTCAGCAACGAGCGCAGCTCGTCCATGTGCTCCACGCGGTCGACAAACCCGGTCTGCACCACAGCCCCCGTCTCGGTCATCCGTCACGGAACTTCCGTACCCACAGCGTTACTTGTCGACCACGGTAGATCATCTGAAACACGTCTCACGGCGGACTCATCACATGGGCTACTCGCTCAACTGCGGTATGCCGGGCGCGATCTGCAGACCTGCCTCAATGCGGGCTTGCCACACCGTCCTCAAGGAGGAATAGATTGGCTCCAGTTGATCGTCAGGGGGGACAGTGGCAGGGCGGGATCTTCGAGCGCTGTTCAGCTCGAACGACCGGAGCATCGCCGCCAGTGAGGCCTTCACGAACCGGCAGGCACAGTGGCAGGCGGTGGCGGCCGGTCTCGCAGAGCACGTACGGAACGTGACCCGTGCGGACTTCGACGTGGAGGACCTGGAAGCTCCCCGCCGCAACATCCTCGTCTTCCACGGCGTGGGCGGGATCGGCAAGTCCACGCTCTCCCGCAAGATCGAGGCGTCGCTCGCCCACAGCGAGGACCGTCCCGTGCAATGGGAATCGCCGTCCCATCCCGAGGACCGGACGCTGCCAGTCCGCATCGATCTCGCGCGTGCCACGGGCATGGACTTCGAACGCGTCATCCTCACCATCCGCCTCGCCGTCGCCTCGCTCGGCCGGCCGATGACCGCCTTTGATCTCGCCCTGCGCCGCTACTGGGAGCACAACCACCCGGGCGAACCGATCGAGGACTACCTGCGCCGGGGCGGGCTGCTGAGCCGCTTCAGCGCCGCTGCCGCTCTACCGCAGCAGATGCAGTCCGCCCTCAGCGACATCGCTCAGACCCTTCTCCTGCCCGGCACCGTCGGCAGCGCGCTCGGACAGGGGGCCGGAGCACTCATCAAGGCGTTACGCGATCGGCGCCAGTCCGTCCGCGCCCTCGCCGGCTGCTCCCGCCTGGCCGACCTCCTGGAGGCCGACCCCGACCTGGAAGCCCTCAGTTTCTACCCCCACCTTCTCGCCTGGGACCTGGCCCGACTCCCGGCCGACAAGAGCGCACTACCCGTGATCCTGCTGGACACTTTCGAGGACACCGGCGACCGCACCCACCGCGACCTCGAGCGCCTGCTCCAGCGCATCGTGTGGCTGATGCCCAACGCGTTCTTCGTCGTCACCGGACGCAACCGCCTCCAGTGGGCGGAGACGACCCTGGAGGGGCAACTCGACTGGACCGGACCGAACGCGTGGCCCGGCCTCGTCCCCGGTGCAGCACACACCGGCTCGGGTCTCTCCGGTCACCAGGTCCTGATCGGCGACTTCTCCCCCGAAGACTGCGAGGACTACCTGGCCCGCAGGCTCAGCCGCGACGGGCAGCCGCTGATCGAAGAACCAGTCCGCCGGATCATCACCGAGCGTTCACACGGCCTGCCTCTGTACCTGGACCTGTCGGTCATGCGCTACCTGGAACTTCAGCGTGGCGGCAGACAGCCGCAGGTCACCGACTTCGACCACGACTTTCCCGCCCTGATCGCCCGCACCCTCAGCGACCTGACCGCCGAGGAACGCCACGTGCTGCGCTCCGTCAGCCTGCTCAACGCGTTCTCCGTCCCCCTGGCCACCCAGGTCGCCGGCATGGACCACGACGCGCCGGCACTACGACTGACCGAGCGTCCTTTCATCCGGGAGTCGCCGTCCGGGGTATGGCCCTTCCATGTCCACGACCTGATCCGCGCCACTATCCGTAGCGCGGACGACAGCAGCGACGACCGGTGGTCGGACCACGACTGGCAGCGCGCCGCTCAGCGTGCCTTCCGCGCCCTGGAATCGGAATGGCGCCAGGACCTTGGACGCGACCGGGCTGTCCTGGTCGGCTGCCTGCAGCAAGGGTTGCTCATCGCACGGGACTTCCGTCTCGGTCTCGGCTGGCTCGCTGATGCCGCATTCCAGTACGTGGGAGATTCCGTCTGGGAACCCCTCGCACTCCCTGCCGCGGACGACCCGTCGTCGGGCGGACTGCAGACTGCCGCGGATGCCCTGCTGGAGACGCTCAGCGCCATCGCCCGCCGCCAACACGAGCACCGTGAGCGTACGGTCAGGCGGCTCTCGGCCGTCCTGGCATCGAGGCTGCTCCCGGACGAGCTGATCGAACTGGCCACGTATTACCTGGCGAAGGCCCAGCGAGATCTCGGGCTGACCGAGGATTCACGTCGTGGCATGCAGCTCGTTGCTTCCGCCGGCGGTCGGCTGGCCGTTGCCGCCGGACGCGGGCTGGCGCATCTGAGCCGACTGTCCGGCGACTTCCCCGCGACAGTGGAAGCCGCTGGAAGCTTGGGCTGGGGAGGGCGGCACCATCGGGTACTCGGGGACGTGTGGTGGGTCCAGGGCCACATCGACCGGGCGGCAGCCGCCTATCTGGCGGCCCGGAACGAAGCCGAGCAGAACGGTGCGATCGGCGAGACCGCAATGTCCCAGGCGCATCTCGCCTTCGCCGTTGCCTTCACCAACCCTGATCGGGCCGATGACGAGCTCGACCTGGCAGAACGACTCTTGTCGCGCCTCAGCCTGCGCTCCACCGAGATGACCGCTCGCATCGCCGCATTGGTACGCGACGCCGGGTATGCGGCAGACCTGCCGGACCGGTCCGCCGTTCTCCTCGCCGAGATCGGCGTCTCCGGCATCTCCTACGCCGCGGCCAAGCTCCAGCTGGCGGTGTGCTTCCACCATGCGGTTGTTGATGCCCGAGACGAGCTCGCGGCCGGGATCTCCCGCCTGCGCGAGCTCACCCGCAGCGGCGACTACGCGTACTACGTCGAGATCGCGCACTTCATGGCCGACCTTCCGCTCCCGACGGACACTCCTCGGGCACGGTGGATCGACGGGGAACAGCGGACGCGCGAACGATGGTGCAACATCGTTTCGACACGCCGCGATCACCTGGGCACGGTCCGATAAGCCACAGCCGACGAGATGAGCGCTTCGGCGCCGGGCGGCCACGGCTCGGCCAGACGTGGCCTGTGCGCGGGGCTTTCGAGCTGCGGCACGGGCTGTCTTCGCGTTGGCGGCTGCAATCAGCCTGACGAGGTGGCCCCGTCGTGAGACTTCGCCCCCAAAGGATCGCCGACCGCAAAGAGAGGCCAGTAACCCGGCCACGCCGGCTGCTGCCGCAGACGCCCCTGCCATGGCGCGGGCCATGAGCGCGGGTGGACGCGCAAGCAATCGGCCACAGGTCTGCGGGGGCCGTGTCATCTCCCGTCAAGGCGCATCGCTGCGGCCGCTGCAGCCGGCTCCTTCGGTGGGTGGCCCACTCGGCGCATATCGCTTCGGAGAAGCGGCGGATCCGAGCGGTGGCGACCTCTGGTTTGGAAAAGAGCAGCGGGCGCGCATCGAACTCCTCAAGGGAGTGCCGACCGCTTGCCCCTACCAGGACGAAGCGCCGGCCGAGCGCCGCGCGCATCTCCACTGCGCGAGCTTCTGAGGGGCCAGGGCCTCGAGTCTCTTCTACGGCCAAGCAGGAGAGCACGGCGCGCGCAGCGCCTGCCTCCACGGCTGGACTGGCATCAGCGATTCCTGGCGGAGCGGATCACTGGCTGCTCGAACAGCAGGCGCCTTCGCTTGGAAGACCCGATCACCAATCCCGCCACCCCGACAGCCGAAACGGGACTCGCCTGTTCGTTCGTGCGGGTTCCGTACAACTTTCCGGTGGCGTTGGGGGTCATCGCGGGTGGCTTCGGGGATCTTCCGGTGCCCTAAACCACCAGAGGGAGCTCGTATGAGATCGATTCCGGCTCGTGCCGGAACCGCAGGCGTGAGGTGGGCGGGACTGGCCGCGTGTGTCGTCGTCGCGGCGACGGCACTGACGGAAGCGTCGACCGGATCGGCGGTGGCGGCGTCGGCCCCGGCCGGCACGAAGGTCGTGCTGGACAGCGCGACGACCGCGGATGCCTATCCGTATCAGCCCACGGGCGGTCCGCTGATCGTCAACGTGTCCAACAGGGGGACGACCAAGGTCGACTCCTACACGTTCACCCTCGACACCACGTCACTCAAAGGCATCGCCGATGTGACTTCGTGCCCGGAGAAGGCGGACCACATCCTGGTCTGCGAGGAGGGCCACGGGCTCGTGCCCCGTGGACTCGACCAGTTCCAGATCGGTCTGCGGCGTGCGAAGGGCGCGCTGGTCGGGGCTTCGGGCGAGATCCGCATGACCGTGGAGTCGCACGGGGTCCGGCTCGCATCGCGGACGGTCAAGGTGACGGTCCCCGACGTGGGCCTGGTCCCCGACCGGCTGGAGCGCACCCCCGGCGCCAAGAAGGTGAAGCCGGGGACCTCCATGAAGGTGACGAGCGGATTCACGAACTACGGTGCCGCGCCACGGGACACCACGGTGGTCACCATGAACTACGAGGGCCTGACGCCCGACGAGGAGTTCAGCAACTGCGAGTACAGCACCTACGGCGATGCCAGGCACGGCGCCGGCCTGGTCCGCTGCGAGGTCAAGGGTCCGGTCGACGTCAACGGTTCGTACGACCTGGACCTGGGTTCGGTGACGGCCGACACTGCCGTGCTCAACGGCCACTTCGGCATTTCGTACGGGGGCACCTTCCAGTGGGGAAGCAACCAGCCCCACCACCGCGGCTCCGGTGGTGAACTGAAGCTGACGCCGCGCCCGGCCTCCGCACCCCCGGCCAAGCCGCAGGACATCGAGGCGACCATCGCGTTCGACGTCGACAACACCGCGGACATCCAGGCCGTGGGGACCACGGTGCAGCAGAAGAAGGCCGGGGACCTGGTGAAGGCCACGGTCGGCGTGCGCAACAAGGGCCCCGCCGGGATGGCAGCGTGGCTCGGCAGCGACCTGGGCGAGGACCCGCCGTACGAGACCCGTGTCTATCTCCCGGCGGGGACAGAGGCGGTCACCGCCCCCAAGGGCTGCGTCAGGTTCGCCCCCAGGAAGGGCGCCGTCTACTACCTCTGCTTCCAGGACACCCACGACGCGTGGATCGACCCCGGCCAGTACACGACCTGGACCTTCGACCTGCGCGTCGTCGATCCGGCCGCCCTGAAGCCGGGAACGATCAAGGTGACGTCGCTGAGCACCGACCCCGACGCGAGCAACAACACCGCGGCGATCGTCGTCCACGCCCCCGGTCACGCTTCGGGCCACGCCCCGGGCCACGGTTCGAGCGCCGGCGGTAAGGCCACCGACGGTAAGGCCACTGACGGTAAGGCCAACGGCTCGGGCGGTACGGCGGGTTCCAGCGGCACGGGGGGCGGCGCCATGGCCGACACCGGCACGAGTCCCGTGGTGCCGCTGGCTGCCGGGGCTTCGGCACTGGCCGTTGTCCTCGGCGGGGCACTGTTCCTCGGCTTCCGCCGCCGCAGGCGGGGCTGAGCCGGCAGCGCCGACAGCGCAAGTACCAGGCCAGGGGCCTGATCCACTCACTGGATCAGGCCCCTGAGTGGTTCCTGAGCTGCCTTCGGCGACCGTACCGATCACCCGCTCCTTCGCTCCTCCGCTCCGGCAACTGCTGCGCGCACTCGTCCAGTCGGTCTTCCCGAGCTCGGCTCGCGCTTGCATCACCGAAACCTCGTAAGCCATGCTTGCACCGTAGCTCTGTACGTTCTATACGTCCTGTACATTTCTCCTGTACGTTTTCCCGGGGGTGCGCTGTGACTTCCTGCAACGTCTTCGACTCGTCCGCCCGACCGCGCCGCACCGAGGCGCGATATGTGGTTCCGCGCTTCGTCGAGCGCAGTGCGAACGGCGTCCGCGAGTACGACCCGTACGCCAAGCTCTTCGAGGGGCGCATCATCTTCCTGGGCGCGGAGATCGACGACACATCGGCGAACGACCTCATGTCCCAGCTGATGTGCCTGGAGTCGATGGACCCGGACCGGGACATCTCCCTCTACATCAACAGCCCCGGTGGTTCCCTCACCGCGCTGACCGCGGTCTACGACACCATGCAGTACGTCAAGCCGGACATCCAGACGGTGTGCATGGGCCAGGCGGCCTCCGCCGCCGCCGTCCTGCTGGCCGCCGGCACGCCCGGCAAGCGCATGGCGCTGCCCAACGCCCGTGTGCTGATCCACCAGCCCTACGGCGAGACCGGCCGCGGCCAGATCTCCGACCTGGAGATCGCCGCCAACGAAGTCCTCCGGATGCGTGAGCAGATGGAGGAGATGCTGGCCAAGCACTGCGCCCAGCCGATCGAGAAGGTCCGCGAGGACATCGAGCGCGACAAGATCCTCACGGCGGAACAGGCCCTGGAATACGGGATCGTGGACCACGTGATCGCTCCGCGCGACATGCACTGAACCCAGAAGACGAGTACAGACAGGCGGTCGCGTCTTCGATGTTCCCCGAGTCTCCCGAGATCCCGGCCCTCACCGAGGCCGAGAGCCGGGTTGTCGATGCCTATCTGGCGGTCCTGAAACGACTGAGCGAGCTCAACCCGGCGCAGACGACGGGCACGTACACGGCGCTGCGCGCCGCTCAGGCGCTCGTGGGTGAGACACGCGCCCTGCGGGACGCGCTGTCGCTGATGTTCGAGCGCCGGCAGAAGGAGATTCACGTGCGCACGATGGCGAAGGCTCTGGAGTCCCTCGACGCGCACCGCTTCCTCTCCAGGCTGGAACCCCCACGGCTGCCAGGCCGCTGACAGCTTCGTCGGCTGCTGCCAGCGGTCTGTCAGTGGCCTGCCAGCAGGGTCCGGCACCGTCTTCCTCATCGAGAGCGGCGAACACCGCGAGAGCGGACGAGCGAAGAGATGGGGAGGGCGCACATGTCGTACGCCATCCGGGCCGAAGGCCTGGTCAAACGCTATGGGGACATGGTCGCGCTGGACGGCGTCGACCTGGAGGTGCCGGCCGGCAAGGTGATCGGTGTGCTGGGGCCGAACGGGGCGGGCAAGACCACCACCGTACGGATCCTGTCGACGCTGCTGCGGCCGGACGGCGGCCGGGCCACGGTCGGCGGGCACGATGTGGTGCGGGACCCGGTGCGGGTGCGCCAGCTCATCGGTCTCACCGGGCAGTACGCGTCCGTCGACGAGGGCCTGTCCGGGACGGAGAACCTGGTACTGCTGGGCCGGCTGCTGGATCTGTCGAAGCGGGCCGCGAAGGTACGGGCCGCCCAGCTGCTGGAGCAGTTCTCCCTGACCGAGGCGGCGGACCGGCCGCTCAGCACCTTCTCCGGCGGGATGCGCCGCCGGCTGGATCTGGCGGCGAGCCTGGTCGGCCGGCCGCAGGTGCTGTACCTGGACGAGCCGACCACCGGGCTCGACCCGCACGCCCGCGGCGAGGTGTGGGACGTGGTCCGGCGCCTGGTCGACGACGGTTCCACGGTGCTCCTCACCACGCAGTACCTGGAGGAGGCCGATCAACTCGCCGACAGCATCACGGTCTTCGACCGCGGCCGGGTCGTCGCCGAGGGCCGCCCGGGTGAACTCAAGCGCCGGGTCGGCGGGCAGATCCTCCAGGCCCGTCCGTCGCTGCTGCAGGACGTGCCCCGGGTGGCCGCGATGCTGACCGAGCTCACCGGCACCGCCCCCGTCCAGGACGGTACGAACGGGCTGCTGACCGTGCCCGCCGACGACCCCCTGCTGGTGTCCGCCCTGGCCCGCCGCCTGGCCGCGGACGGCATCGGCACCGACGAGATGGGGCTGCGCCTGCCCAGCCTCGACGAGGTCTTCCTGGCCCTGACCGGCCGCCCCGCCACCACCGACGACGAGCAGAACGACGACACCTTCGCTGAGAGGACCGCGGCATGAGCGCTCAGACCATCCCTGCCCACAGCACCCGACAGGCCGCCGCCCCCTTGCGCGTCGGTGCGGCCCGGTCCCTGCGGCACAGCCTCGCCCTCGCCGGACGCGGCGTCACCAAGTTCGTGAAGTCCCCGATGCAGCTCACCGATGTGGTGCTGACACCGGTCATCTCCCTGCTGATGTTCGTCTACATCTTCGGCGGCGCCATCTCCGGCGGCGATGACGACGCGTACCTGCAGTTGATCACGCCGGGGGTCATGGTGATGACCGTCTTCCAGGCGAGCATCGGCATCGGTGTCTCACTCAACGCCGACGCGAGCACCGGGATGTTCGACCGGTTCCGGTCCATGCCGATCGCCCGCTCGGGGCCGCTGGTCGGCGCCGTCCTCGCCGATTTCGTGCGCTACGTGGTCTGCCTCGGCACCCTGCTGGTCCTCGCCCTGATCATGGGCTACCGGATCGGCACGGACCCCCTGTCCACACTTGCCGCGCTGGTCCTGCTCATCGGTTTCGCGCTGAGCTTCTCCTGGCTGTCGGTGTACATCGGCATGCTGGCCAAGACCCCCGGTTCCGTGCAGGGCCTGATGACGATCGTGGTGCTGCCGCTGACCTTCGCCAGCAACGTGTTCGTGCCGGACCGGACCATGCCGGGCTGGCTGCAGGCCTGGTCGGACATCAACCCGGTCAGCCTGATGGCCGACACCGTGCGCGGTCTGCTCAACGGCGGCGCGGTCGCGCACCCGCTGCTCGGCAGCCTCGGCTGGATGGCCGGCATGGTCGCGGTCTTCTTCCCGCTGGCGATGCGCGCCTACCGCAAGAACGTCGGGTGATCCGCGCCTTCCCTGTCCGTCCGCGCACCTGGGCGCTGCACCGGCCGGCCGACTTCCCCGGCCAGCCGGTGCAGCGCGTCCGCCCGCGACAGGGCGGCGCCCTCGTCGAACGCCGCGCGGTACTCCTGCTCGCCGAGCCGCCGTGTCAGCCGCTCGGCGAGTTCGCGCAGCTCGGGCTCCCCCTCGTCGAACGCGCCCCGCATCACCTGGCTCATGCCGAGCGAGCGCGCCGCACCGGCCGGGTCGCCCTCCAGCGCGAGCAGCCCGCCGAGCAGCTCCGCGACCCAGGCGAGGCCCGCCCCCGCACCCTGGGCCAGCAGCCCGCCGGCCGCCTCGGGCAGCAGGGCCCGAGCCCCGGCGGCGTCGCCCGCGGCCAGCCGGTTCTCCATCCGGGTGCTGACGATCAGGTCCCGGGCCGGCTCCTCGGGGAGGGACCGGCTGCGGACGAACGATTCCAGTGCGTCCAGGACCCGGTCGGCGCCCGCCAGATCGCCTTCCCTGCGGTGCAGATTGGCCATGCCGGCCACGATGTTGGCCTCCAGACGGCGATGGCCCCGCTCCCTGGCCTGGGCCTGGGCCCACTCCAGGTCGCGCCGCGCGCCGGCCAGGTCGCCGCTGCGCCGCCGTTCGCGGGCCAGGCGGACCCGGCCGAGGTCCAGGTAGTCGTCGGTGCCGAGCTCCGAGCTGAGTGCGACCACCCGCTCGAACGTGGCGATGGCCTGCGGGTACGCGCCGCGCAGCGAGTGGTCACGGCCGATGGGGAGCAGGCTCATCACCAGGCCCCAGCGGTCCCCCACCTCCTCGAAGCCGCGCAGCGCGGCCAGCCGGGAGGCCTCGCCGGTACGCAGATCACCCTGCTCGGTGAGGACGAAGTCGTACGCGAGATGGGCGCTGGCCCGCACCCATGGGTCGGGCGACCGCAACGAGCGCGCGAGGCGGGCCTCGGGGGACTCCGGCTCGTCGTCGGACACGGCGAGCTGGGAGATACGCAGGAACAGCCCGGCCGGGTGGAACTCGCGGGCGCCCGCCGAGTCCACGTCCGCGACCGGCAGGCGCGCCCGGGGCCGCGCGCCCCCGAGGGCGCGCAACTCGGCGAGGGCCGCATCCAGTTGGGAACTCATGCCGCGCACACCCCAGTACCAGGACAGCGCTCCGACGAACCGGGCGGCCAGATCCCCGTCCCCGGCGTCCACGGCCGAGCGCAGCGCATGCACCAGATTGGGGTGCTCGGCGTCGAACACCGCGATCGCGTCGAGCTGCCGGCCGGTGCGCAGCCGGGGTTCGTGTTCCTGGGCGAGGGCGAGAAAGTACTGCGCGAACCGGCCGGTGAGGTCGACGTCGGAGGCGTCGAGCCGGGTGGCGGCATAGGCGCGTACGGTCTCCAGCATCCGGTAGCGCGGCTCGCCGTCACCCGTGTCCAAGGCGTCGACCAGCGACTTCTCGATGAGCGCGTCGAGGATGTAGAGGACGTCGTCGGCGGGGAGGTCCGCGTCCGCGCAGACCGCTTCCAGGGCGGTGAGCGTCGCCCCGCCGGGGAACGCGGACAGACGGCGGGCGAGGATCCGTTCGGACTCGTCGAGCAGGTCCCAGCTCCACTCGACGACCGCGAGCAGGGTGCGCTGGCGCGGCAGGGCCGTGCGGCTGCCCGAGGTCAGCAGCCGGAAGCGGTCGTCGAGGCGGCGGGCGATCCGGTCGACGCCCATCGAGCGCAGCTTGGCGGCGGCCAGCTCCAGGGCGAGCGGCAGCCCGTCGAGCCGCCGGCAGATCTCGACCACGGCGCCGACCGTGGCGTGATCGAGCGTGAAGCCCGGCCGGACGCTCGCGGCCCGCTCCACGAACAGCCGCACCGCGGCCGACCGTGCCGCCTCGCCGGGCTCCGGCTCACCGGCGGGTACGTCGAGCGGGCCGAGGTGGCACAGCGCCTCGCCGTCGATGGCGAGGGGTTCCCTGCTGCTGGCGAGGATCCTCAGCTGCGGGAGCCGCTGCAGGAGTTGACCGGCGAGTTCGGCGGCGGCATCGACGATGTGCTCACAGTTGTCGAGGACGAGGACGGCGTCGCCGATGTCGAGGAGCTCCGCCATCCGGTCGATCGGTGCGGCGCCCTGGGTGCGCCCGGCGTCGTAGAGGCCACCGTCCGTGGAGCCGACCGCGCCGAGCACGGCGTCGGCCAGCTGGCCGGGCGCCCCGACCCCGGCGAGCGGCACGAACCAGACGCGGCCGCGTTCCTGGGCCCGGTCCCGGCCGACCGCTTCCAGGGACAGCCGGGTCTTGCCCGCGCCCCCGGGGCCGACGATGGTGACCAGGCGGGACGCGGCCATCAGCGCGGCCAGCTGGGACAGTTCGCGCTCGCGGCCGACGAAGCTGGTCAGCCGGGCGGGCAGCCGGTTCGCCACCGGGTGCGGCCGGGCCGCCGCCGGGCGCTCCAACTCGCCTCGCAGCAGGGCGAGGTGGGTCTCCCTGAGACCGGCCGACGGATCGACGCCCAGCTCGTCGGCGAGCCGCTCGCGGATCTCCTCGTACGCCGCGAGCGCGTCCGACTGACGGCCCGCCGCCCACAGGGCCCGCATCCGCAGCTCGGCCAGGCGCTCGCTCAGCGGGTGGGCGGCTGCCGCCGTGCCCAGGTCGGCGAGGATCTCCGCGTGCCGGCCGAGCCGCAGCTCGGCCTCGAAGAGGTCCTGCGCCGCCGCGACCCGCAGATCGTCGAGGCGGGCGACGACAGCGACGGCGAACGGCGCCTCCCGTACGTCGGCGAGGGCCTCGCCCTGCCACAGCCCGAGCGCCTCGCGCAGCACGTCCGCCGCCTCTTCGTAGTGGCCCGCCGCGCACCGCGTGCGCCCCTCGGCGGCCAGCTCCTCGAACCGGGCGGCGTCGACCTCCATCGCCTCGTCCGCGGTGAGCCGGTAGCCCCCGGCGGCGGACTCCACGCGGGCCGCGCCCCCGAGCGCCCTGCGCAGCCGGGACACCAGGGACTGCAGCGCGTTGCCCGCCTCAGCCGGCGGGTCCTCGCCCCACAGGCCGCCGATCAACGCGTCCACGGACACCGGCCGGCCGGCCTCCAGCGCCAGCCGGGCGAACAGCATGCGCAGCCGGGCCCCCGAGACGGCGGCCGGCGGCGCACCGTCCGCACCGTCCCCGTGTCTTCGCACCTGGACAGGACCCAGCAGAACTATGCGCACGGCGCTTCCCCCGAGATCGACCGACGACCCGACACAGCATCCAGCACAGGCCGTGCCCGGTAAAGGCCATCCGGACACCTGGTCCCGGGCGTCGCGCCGCGCCCCGCGTCCTACAGGCCCACGTCGCGGCTGCGGATGTCCTCCAGGGACTCGCGGCGGACCAGGAGGCGGGCGTGGCCGTCGCGTACGGCTGCCACGGGCGGGCGGCCGACCAGGTTGTAGCCGGAGGCCATGGACAGCTGGTACGCGCCCGCCACGGGTACGGCGAGCAGGTCACCGGGGCGGAGGTCGGCGGGCAGTTCCGCGCCGGCGGCCAGGACGTCCCCCGCCTCGCAGTGCCGGCCCACGACGGTGACCCGGGCGCGGTCCGCCGTACCGGGCCGGCCGATCAGGCGCGGTGCGTACCGGACGCCGTACAGGGCCGGGCGGGGATTGTCGCTCATGCCGCCGTCGACGGCGACGAAGACGTGGTCGCCGGTGCGCTTCACCGACAGGACGCGGTACAGGGCGATCCCGGCGGGGCCCGCGATCGCCCGGCCGGGCTCGATGATCAGGCGGGGCACCGGCAGTCCGGCCGTGGCGCAGGCGCCGGCGAGTTCCGCGCGGACCCGGCGGGCCAGCGCCGTCAGGTCCAGGGCCGGTTCGCCGGGGCGGTAGGCGATTCCGTGGCCGCCGCCGAGGTCGAGTTCGGGCAGGACCAGGCCGTGCTGCTCGTACAGGCGGGCCATCAGACCGACCAGTCGGCGTACGGCCACCAGGTACGGCTTGACGGTGGTGATCTGCGAACCCAGGTGGCAGTGCAGGCCGGTGAGTTCCAGCTGCGGCTGGTCGAGGATGCGGGTGATGGCGTGCTGCGCGTGGCCGTCGGCGATGGACAGGCCGAACTTCTGGCCGTCCGTACCGGTGCGGATCTTCTCGTGGCCACCCGCGCTGATGCCGGGAACGACCCGGACCATGACCTTCTGGTGCCCGCCCGGTCCGACGGCGGCGGCCAGCCGTGCGATCTCGGCGGGGCTGTCGATGACGATCCGGCCGACGCCGAGACGCAGCGCGGTGTCCAGGTCGCGCGGCGACTTGGCGTTGCCGTGCAGCACGATCCGCTCCGCCGGGAAGCCGGTGGTGACGGCGAGTTCGAGCTCGCCGGCGGAGCAGACGTCGAGGCCGAGTCCCTCCTCGGCCGTCCAGTGGGCCATGGCCCGGCACAGGAACGCCTTGGCGGCGTACAGGACTTCTGCGTCGGGGAAGGCGTTCCGATAGGTACGGCAGCGGTCGCGTACCTCGGCCTCGTCCAGGACGTAGACGGGCGTGCCGAAGCGGTCGGCGATCTCGGCGAGGGGTACGCCGCCGACGGCGAGGTCGCCGTCCGGCAGCTCAGTCGTGGAGGCCGGCCACACCGACAGGTCGGCGGCGGTGGTGGGTTCGTGAACCGTGGTCATCGTGTCCGCTCCCCTCAGGCGGCCCGCAGCGCGGGCACCTCGGATGTGACCGGCGCGGCGGCCGGGGCGGTGAACCGCGGGTCCACCGTGAGGGCGGTGACACCGAGCGGCGCGGTCAGCGCGCGCAGGGCGGGCTCGGCGAGGCGGATCCACGGCCGTCCGGGGCCGAGGACGGCGGACAGCCGGCGCTCGGTGGTGAAGCCGACGGCCGTACGCTCGCCGAGCGGGGTACGGAAGAGCCGGGCCGCACACCCGCAGGGTCCCGGCCGGACCGGGACGTACAGGAGTCCGGCCGGGAAGGGATCGGAGGGCTCGGGGTCTTCGCCGTAGCGGAGTTCTGCCATGGGGTGCCTCCCGGTTCGGCAGGGAGCGAGGGATCTGGGGCCCCGGACGCGGGGAGGCGGTGCCGGGGCGCGGTGTCGACGTTATGCCCCGGGGCCGGGGGTTTCGGATGTGCCCTGACGGGACGCTGACGGTGTTCCGGACGGCCTTGACGACATGCTGACGGCAGCGGGGCGGGGCAGGCAACGCTCACCGGCGCCGGCGGGGTGCCGCTGCGACCCGAGCCCGGCAGCGGCGGGGCACCCGCCGGCCATGTCCCTGGATACTCTTCGGGGCGTGACGACCCAGCTGACCCTGCTGTCCCAAGTCGCCTGTCGTGGGCGGGAGATCACCGCACCCCGGCTGCGCGGTCTGCTCGCGCTGCTCGCGGAGGATCTGCGCACCGGCTGCAGCACGGGCCGGCTCGTGGAGGGGCTGTGGGGGGACGAGCTGCCCGAGCGGCCGGGCAAGGCGGTGCAGATCCTGGTGTCGCGGCTCAGGGCGCAGCTGGGTGCCGAGCTGGTCGTGAGCACACCGGCCGGCTACCGGCTGGCCCTGGACGAGACGCAGGTCGACGCGTCCGCGCTGCTGCTGCGCGAGGCGGCGAGCGCCGAGCGCGCGCGGGCCGGGGACCACGACGGCGCGCTGGCCGAGGCCGAGGCCGGGCTGGCCCTGTGGGACGGCAACGTGGGCGCCGCGGCGGGAGAGGACCTGCACGACCCGGTGGTGGCGCTGCGTGCCGACCGGGTCCGGGCGCACCGCTCGCTGGTCCGCTCCCGGGCCCTCGCCCTCGCCCGGCTGGGCCGGCGGGAGGAGGCCGCGGCACCCCTGGCCGAACTGGCTCAGGAGCTGGTGCGGGACGAGGAGGTGCTGGCAGAACTGCTGCGCTGCGAGGCCGCCACCGCGGGCCGGGCCACGGCACTGACCCGCTACGACGCCTACCGCCGCCGGCTCCGGGACGAGCTGGGCACCGATCCCGGGCCCCGGCTCAAGCGGGTCCACCAGGAGTTGCTGAGCGCGGACGCACCGCCGGTCCGCCACGGTGTGCCGCACGACCCGAATCCGCTGCTGGGCCGGGACGCCGACGTCGCCGCCGTGGCCGGGCTGCTGCGCGCGGCCCGGGTGGTCACCGTGGTCGGCCCCGGCGGCCTGGGCAAGACCCGGCTCTCGCACGCGGTGAGCCGGGCGGCCGAGCAGCCCGTGGTGCACTTCGTCGCCCTGGCCGGTGTCACCGCCGACGCCGACGTGGCCGGTGAGGTGGCCTCGGCGGTCGGCGCCGCGGAGGGCCGTCCGTTCCCGGGCGGCGGGGACGAGGTGAGCGGCATCATCGGCGCGCTCGGTACCGGGCCCGTGCTGCTGGTGCTGGACAACTGCGAGCAGGTGATCGCGGGTGCGGCGGCGCTCGTCCAGGCGCTGGTGTCACGCGCGAAGGACCTGCGGGTCCTGGCCACCAGCCGGGCGCCGCTGGGGCTGACCTCGGAGTCCGTGTACGCCCTGCCGGAGCTGTCCCAGGCGACCTCGGTGGAACTCTTCGTCCAGCGGGCACGCGCCGCCCGCCCCGGCGTGGAGCTGCCCATGAAAGCGGTGACCGAGATCTGCCGGCACCTGGACGGGCTGCCGCTCGCCGTGGAGCTGGCCGCGGCCCGGGTACGGGTGCTGTCCGTGGCCGACATCTCGCGCCGGCTCAGGGACCGGTTCACCCTGCTGCGCGGCGGCGCCCGCGACGCGCCCGAGCGGCACCGCACCCTGCGGGCGGTGGTCGACTGGAGCTGGAACCTCCTCGAACCCGACGGCCGGGCCGCCCTGCGCGCCCTGTCCGTCTTCCCCGGGGGCTTCACCGAGGACGCGGCACAGTACGTGCTCGGCGAGACCGGTGACGCGCTGGAGCTGCTGGAGCAGCTGGCCGGCCAGTCCCTGATCAAGGTGGGCGACAGCCCGTCCGGGGTGCGCTTCCACATGCTGGAGACGCTGCGGGAGTTCGGCTCCGCCCAGCGTGCCGAGGCCGGCGAGGAGGAGACGGTCACCGACCGGTTCCTCGCCTGGGCTCGGGACTTCGGCCGCGCCCACCACGACGTGCTGTTCAGCAGCGACCCCGTACCCGTCTGGCTGCGCGTCCGGGCCGAGCAGGACAACCTCGTCCTGGCGCTGCGCCACGCCCTGGCCCGCGCCGACGGGCCGAGCACGGCCGCCCTCACCGCCGTACTGGCCTCACTGTGGGCCACCGACTCCCACTACAACCGGCTCGTCGCCCTCGTCAACGAGACCGGCGGGCCGCTGTCCCGGTTCCGCCCCTCCCCCGACCGCCCCGAGGACGTGGAGTCCGCCCGCAGCGCGGCAGCGGTGTGCGCGGCGAGCCTGTTCATGGGCCACGGCCCGCGTGCGATACGGCAGTTGGTCACCCTGCGCCGGCTGCCGCCCGCGCCGCCGGACACCCTGCTGCGGGCGCTGGCGATCGTGCTGTGCGCCGTCCCGGACATTCATCCGCCGCAGTTCACGCGGCTGGAGGAACTGTGCGGGTCCGACGAGCCGCTGCTGGCGGGCATCTCGGCGGGCGTGGCGAGTTATGTGTGGGAGTCCCAGCACGACACGGAGCGCGCGCTGACGTACGCCCGCCGGATGCTCGAAGCGCTGGAGCCGATCGGCAATCCGGCCACCCTGCTGCTCAGTCACGGCCGGATCAGCCAGCTGTGCCTGCAGTCCGAGCGGGGCGCGGAGGCGTACGGCCATCTGCGGGCCGCGCTGGACGCGCTCGGCGAGTTCAGCCGGTTCGGCGACCTGTCGGACTCGGTCGGGGTGCGCTGGGGACTGGTGCTGGCCTGTCTGCAACGCGGGGAGATCGAGGAGGCGGAGTACTGGCTGGGGCTCGCGGCACTCGACCGGCCGCCGGAGTCCGCCCAGATCTACGCCCCCGATCTGTCGGCCCGGGCGGAGATCGCGCTGGCCCGGGGGCTGACCGAGGTCGGGCTCGGGCTGTGGCGGCGGGCGGTGGAGCGCATCCGGGAGGACAGCCTGCTGTACCCCGGTGACCCGTTCGTGGATCCATGGTCGCTGGAGGTGCGGTCTGCGGCGCTGGCGGCGCACGCCCAGGCCGGCCGGCTGGAGCCGGTGACCCGCCTCGCCGAGGAACTGCGGGAACGGCTGCTCGCCATGCTGTCCGACGCCCCGGCGGACGGCACTCCGGCCAACGGCGCTCCGGTGGAACTGCCGGTGTACGGCACCATGGTGCTGGCGCTCGGATTCGCCGGGCTGGCCCGGGGCGAACGGGGAGCCGTACGGCTGGTGGCGCTCGCGGAACGGATGCCGGCGGTGCGGGAGTTCCCCACCCTGTCCCGGTCCCGGTCCCGGGCGGTGGCCGAGAACGCCGACAGGGCGGCGTACGCCGACGCGAGGTCGAGGTACGCCGCCCTGAGCCGCGAGGAGTTGCGAGCGGAGGCGCTGCGCGAGCTGACGGCGGGGCTCTGAGGGGCGCCGGGCACTGCGGCTGCCTGAGGGGCGCGGGGAACTGCGCGGCCCGCCACGACGAACCCCCAGCCGCCAGCCGACTTCGCGCACCCCCACCGCAGGCGCCGCTCGCCGCGAACGTCACCGCTTCGGCTCGCGGTTGAACTGCGCCCTGGACCAGAGATAACCCAGCACCGACAGCCCCAGGAACCACGCCAAGGTCAGCACCGCGTTCTCCGTGCCGATGCCGCTGCCCCGCAGCAGCCCCCGCAGCGTCTCGATGGCCGGCGAGAACGGCTGGTACTCGGCGAACCAGCGGAACCAGCTCGGCATGGCGTCCACCGGCACGAACGCGCTGGACAGGAACGGCAGCATGACCAGCGGGGTCCCCATGTTGCTGGCCCCCTCCGGGTTGGGGCTCGCCAGGCCCATGCCGACCGCGATCCAGGTCAGCCCGAGGCTGACCAGCGCCATCAGCCCGATCACCGCGATCCACTCCACCGGCGTCGCGTCGGGCCGGAAGCCGATGGCCAGACCGATGCCCAGGACGAGCACCAGAGCCAGCAGTGTCTTGATCACGCTGCCGATCACATGGCCGATCAGCACGGAGGCACGGGAGATCGCCATGGTGCGGAACCGGGCCATGATGCCCTCGGTCATGTCGGTGCACACGGACACCGCGGTGCCGAGCGAGGTCATGGCGGCGGTCAGGAAGAGAATGCCGGGGACGAGGTAGGCGACGTAGTCGGCGCGGTTCGCGTGGCCGCCGTTGATGCCGGCGCTCATCACGTCACCGAAGACGTACACGAAGAGCAGCAGCAGGATGACCGGGGTGAGCAGGAGGTTCAGGGTGAGGGAGGGGTAGCGGCGGGCGTGCAGGAGGTTGCGCCGCAGCATGGTGAGGTTGTCGCGGACGGTGTGGGGGGCGGCGGCACTCATCGGACGGTCTCCTTGTCGGTGGGCTGCGAAGGTACGGAACTGCCGGTCAGGGCGAAGAACACGTCGTCCAGGTCCGGGGTGTGCACGGACAGCTCGTCGGCCTCGATACCGGCGGCGTCGAGCCAGTCGAGGATGGCGCGCAGCTCGCGCTGGCTGCCGTCGCTGGCGATCTGCAGGGTGAGCGCCTGGTCGTCCCGGGTGACCTCGCGCAGTGCGGTGGCCGCGCGTTCGTACGCCACCGGGTCGGCGAAACGCAGCCGTACATGGCCGCCGGGCACGAGCCGCTTGAGTTCCCCGGCGCTGCCCTCGGCGACCAGCTTGCCGCCGTTGAGCACCGCGATGCGGTCGGCCAGCTGGTCGGCCTCGTCCAGGTACTGGGTGGTGAGGAAGACGGTCGTACCGCCGGAGACCAGCTCGCGGATGATCTGCCACATGGTGTGGCGGGAACGCGGGTCGAGACCGGTGGTCGGCTCGTCGAGGAAGATGATCCGCGGGTCGCCCACCAGGGTCATCGCGATGTCCAGGCGGCGCTTCATGCCGCCGGAGTAGGTGGAGGCGGGCTTCTTGGCGGCCTCCACCAGGTCGAAGCGCTCCAGCAGTGCGGCGGTGACCTGCCGGCCCTCCCGGCGGGAGAGGTGGTGCAGGTCGGCCATCAGCAGCATGTTCTCCTCGCCGGTGATCAGTCCGTCCACGGCCGAGAACTGGCCGGTGACCCCGATGGCCGCCCGGACCGCCTGGGCCTGGCGGGTCAGATCGTGCCCGGCGATCCGCGCCTGTCCGCCGTCGGCGGAGATCAGGGTGGACAGGATGCCGACCGCCGTGGTCTTGCCCGCGCCGTTCGGCCCGAGCAGGGAGAAGACCGTCCCGGCGGGCACGTGGATGTCGATGCCGTCGAGGACGGTCTTGTCCCCGTAGGACTTGCGCAGCCCGGTGGCCGCGATCGCGAGTTCGTGGTCCGTCGTCGTCATGCCGCAGAGACTGCCGCCCGGGCGGTTCAGCACGGCTTCAGCCGGGTTTCAGCCCGCCGGGGAGGGCTTCAGCACACTGAAACCCGCAGGTGGGCGGTGGGTGACGGGCGCCCTTTAGGCTTCCTGTTGTGGGAAAGTCGCTTCGGAAAGAGGTCCCGTTGAGCTTCTGGTCGATCTACCAGCACGGCTTCGCGCGTGTCGCCGCGTGCACGGGCCACACCGTCATCGCCGACCCCGCCGCCAACGCGGAGGCGGTGCTGCGCCATGCGCGCCGGTGCGCCGAGGAGGGCGTCGCCGTCACCGTGTTCCCGGAGCTCGGCCTGTCCGGTTACGCCATCGACGACCTGCTGCTGCAGGACGCCATGCTCGACGACGTCGAGGCGGCGCTCGCCCGCATCGTCGCGGAGTCGGCGGACCTGCTGCCGGTCCTGGTCGTCGGCGCCCCATTGCGCCACCGCGACCGGGTCTTCAACTGCGCGGTGATCGTGCACCGCGGCCGGGTCCTGGGCGTCGTACCGAAGTCGTACCCGCCGAACTACCGCGAGTTCTACGAGCGCCGGCAGATCGCCGGGGGCGACGACGAACGAGGCGGAACGATCCGGCTCGGCGGCGCGGAGGTCCCCTTCGGCGTGGACCTGCTCTTCGCCGCGCAGGACGTCCCCGGACTCGTGCTGCACGCGGAGATCTGCGAGGACATGTGGGTGCCGGTGCCGCCGAGCGCGGAGGCGGCGCTCGCCGGGGCGACCGTCCTGGTCAACCTCTCGGGCAGCCCGATCACGGTCGGCCGGGCCGAGGACCGCAAGCTGCTGTGCCGCTCGGCGTCCTCGCGCTGCCTCGCCGCGTACGTCTACGCGGCGGCAGGCCTCGGCGAGTCGACCACCGACCTGTCCTGGGACGGCCAGACCCTGATCTACGAGAACGGGGTGCTGCTGGCCGAGACCGAACGCTTCCCGCTCGGCGAGCAGTACGCGGTGGCCGACGTCGACCTCGACCTGCTCCGGCAGGAGCGGCAGCGGATGGGCACGTTCGGTGAGAACCGCCGCACCCACGCCGCCCGCACCGCCGGCTTCCGCACGGTGTCGTTCGAGCTGAACCCTCCGGTGACCGACCTGGGCCTGCGCCGCCGCCTCGAACGCTTCCCCTTCGTCCCCGCCGACGCCGACCGCCTCGCCCTGGACTGCTACGAGGCGTACAACATCCAGGTCGCGGGCCTCCAGCAGCGCCTGGCGTCGATCGGCGGCCCCAAGGTCGTCATCGGTGTCTCCGGCGGACTGGACTCCACGCACGCGCTGATCGTCGCCGCCCGGGCGATGGACCGCGCCGGCCGCCCGCGCAGCGACATCCTGGCCTTCACCCTGCCCGGCTTCGCCACCAGCGACCACACCAAGGACAACGCCCACCGGCTGATGCGGGCCCTCGGTGTCACCGCGGCCGAGCTGGACATCACCCCGACCGCACGTCTGATGCTCAAGGAGATCGGCCACCCCTTCGCCTCCGGCGAGCCGGTGTACGACGTCACCTTCGAGAACGTCCAGGCGGGCCTGCGCACCGACTACCTGTTCCGCCTCGCCAACCAGCGCGGCGGCATCGTCCTCGGCACCGGTGACCTCTCCGAGCTGGCGCTCGGCTGGTCCACGTACGGCGTCGGCGACCAGATGAGCCACTACAACGTCAACTCCGGCGTGCCGAAGACGCTGATCCAGCACCTGATCCGCTGGGTCATCGGCAGCGAGCAGTTCGACGAGGAGACCGGCAAGATCCTGGCCGCGATCCTGGACACGGAGATCAGCCCCGAGCTCGTCCCCGGCGAGGAGATGCAGTCCACCGAGTCGAAGATCGGGCCGTACGCGCTGCACGACTTCACCCTCTTCCACGTGCTGCGCTACGGCTTCCGTCCCTCCAAGATCGCCTTCCTCGCCTGGCACGCCTGGCACGACCGGGAGGCCGGCGCCTGGCCCCCCGGTTTCCCGGAGGCCGACCGGGGCACCTACCAGCTGCCGGAGATCGTGCGCTGGCTGGAGGTCTTCATCCGCCGCTTCTTCGCGTTCTCCCAGTTCAAGCGCTCCGCGATGCCGAACGGCCCCAAGGTCTCGGCGGGCGGCTCCCTGTCCCCGCGGGGCGACTGGCGGGCCCCGTCGGACGGCAACGCCCACGCCTGGCTGCGGGACCTGGAGCGCTTCGGCCTGCTCGGGGAGGAGGGCAGGCAGTCCTCCTAGGCGAGTCGCGGCGCTCCGGGGTCTTCCGGCGTCGGGAAACGGGTGGCTCGCCAGGCGAGGACGAACAGGGCGACCGAGACCAGCGAACCGAGGGCCAGCCAGGTGACCGGCCCCGTGGCGCCGGCCATGTCCGTGGGGTGGAGGTAGCACAGCGGCAGCAGCCAGGCGGCCGTACCGGCGAGGGCGCCCGCGAACGGCAGGACCGACGGCAGCACCTCGTCGTCGGGCCGCCGGTGCCGCCGCCCGCACAGCCGCAGCAGCACCTGGGCCGCCGGATACCCCGCGGCCAGGGTGAGCGCGGCGGCCATGACGGCCACGCTGCCGCCCGTGATGACGTGGTCGTGCCAGACGTACCGCTTCCCGGCGACCTCCATCACCTGGCGGTGCCAGACGGTCAGTTCCACCCGGTCGCCGGGCTGGAACGCGTGCGCGGCGTCGGCGGAGACCCGGAGCCGGTCGGTCGGTCTGCCGTCGGCGAAGTACAGCCAGCTGGGCTGCTTCGGCCCGCGTGGATCCGTCCGGGAGATCACCGCGGGAAGGGTGGACAGGCAGTCGTACGCCTCGGCGTCGGACGTCCCGACGAGGCAGGGCCCGGCCTTCTCCCAGGCCCGCTCGTACGCCGTGGCGGCCGGTACGAACCACGCGGCCGTACCCGCCGCCACGAGCAGCAGAAGGCAGGCACACAGCCGGGCCACCCAGCCGCTCCCCACGCTCTTGCCGGTGACATAGCGGACCCGGGTCGACTCGGGAGCGCCGTAGCGACGGTGCAACCGGCGTAGCGCGGCCAGCCGTTCGGCGAAGGCCGGTTTGCCGTACGCGGCACTGGACGGCTGGGGCAGCAGCAGTCTGCGCCCGTCGCGCAGCGCCACCATGACCCGCTTGTTCTCCCCGCCCCGGGGCAGGGTCTGCACCCGGACCAGCAGATCCGCGACCTCCTGCCACGGCACGCTGCGGCGGCGCAGCAGCGTCCAGGAGTGCAGCCCGTACGCGTCCGCGCGCGTCCAGCCCGTCACCAGGTACAGCGACCACACGGCGGCCGCCACCAGGCACAGCCCGAGGGTCGCCAGCACGAGCGGCAGCGTGTCCGCAGGGCCGCCCGCACCCGCCGACCCCACCGCGGCGAGCAGTACCCCGCCCGCCCCGAGGGGGACGAGCCACCGCACGGTGCGCTTCCAAGGGGACCGGTAGACAAGGTCGGAGCGGTTCACGCCCGCGATTGTGTCCCTCGGCCACCGGGGTGTTCTTGTGCCGGTTCCGGCAATGAAGGAGGGTCAGGCGTTGCCTGGACCATGCTCACTTGAGGGAGGAGGCGAAGGCGGCCCAGGTGGCGGGGCTGACATGCAGGGTGAGGTCCTGGGAGGGGGTCTGCTTCGAGTCGCGGATGTGGATGGTGTGGGGGCAGGCGGCGACCTCTACGCACTGGCCGCCTTCGTCGCCGCTGTAGCTGGACTTGCGCCAGGCTACGGCCACTTCGAGGCACTGACCCCCGTCGCTGCCGCTGTAGGTCGACTTGAACCACTGAAGCGCTTCGGTGCTCATTGCTCTCCTAGCAGGCGGTCGAGCAGGCCCATCGAGTCTTGGGTGGTCAGGGCCTGTGTCCGCAGCATCGCATACCGACGCGTCAGGAGGGACACCTCTCCCGGGTCGGAGACCCATTGACTGCCGCGCTGCGACTCTGTGTAGGCGAGGTTCTGGTGGTCAGGCGTTTCAAGGAGTGTGAAGGGACCATCCAGCCCCGCGTGGGAGGGGCCGTCGAGCGGCAGCACCTGGAACGAGACGCAAGGGAGTTCGGCCATCTCGCGCAGGAAGCGCAGCTGGTCCTTGTGGACCTCCACAGTGCCGACCTTGACCTTCAGCGCTGGCTCCCAGACCACGAAGCTCAGAGTCGGTGGACTCTTACGGCGCAGGATCTCCTGGCGGTCGAGTCGCAGTCGTAGCGTCTTCTCCAGTTCCTCGTCCTCATACGCCGGAACGCGGTTGCGAAACACGGCGCGTGCGTAGGGTTCGTTCTGGAGAAGACCCGGGATGACGGCGTTGTCGTAGAACGACAGCGCAATGGCCACCTTCTCCTGGTCCATGTACTCCTCAGCCCACAACGGGAACTGATCGACCTCCGGCAGGTTCTCCACCCCAGCTGTCAACGTCCCCTTGGTGCCGAGGTACTCATCACAGATCTCGGCGATGTTGTACTTCAAGAGGCGTCGGCCCTGTTCGATGCTTGCGATCGTCTCCTGGTCGATGTGCAGCACCGCACTCAGGCCCGTCTGGCTCAAGCCCGCCGCCCGCGGGCCGCCGCCAGTTGACGGCCCAGCATCTTCATGGCCGACTGGTTCTTCCTCCGTGTAGACGTCATACGGCTGAACTCCCCACGCTTGCCCGGACAGCACCCCACACGAAGCCGTACAAACAATCCGTACGAGATCACGCACCGAACCAGCCTAGTTACCCTGCGCGACATTCGCCCATGAACGCATAACGCGCTCGTGCACGGTTGGCTCAGGTGTTCCAGGTCTCGTCGTACGGGTCGTGCGGCACCGGGACCGGTTGGGCCGACGTGACCTTCAGGTAGGGGATGGGGCCGCCGTTGACCGGGTCGTGGGTCAGGCCGGGGCTGTAGGTGCCGGTGACCTCCAGCCAGGCGTCCGGCCGCAGGACCGGCGGCAGGGTGCCGGTCAGGGCGATCTTCACCGGCTGAGCGTCCGCCGCGCAGCAGTTGAGGGCCATGCGGACCAGGTACGGCGCGCCCGAGTGGTCCAGGGCGAGGAAGCCGGTGACGCGGACCGCGCGGCCGTGCAGGGAGCGGCCGTGGCCGTAGGCGGCGCGGGAGGCGTAGTCGATCACGGAGAGGGGGGCGGGGTCGGCGGCGGGCAACGTGCCGTAGGCGTACGGCTTTTGCAGCGCCGTCCCCGAGCGCAGGGCGCTGTAGGAGCCGAGGGCGGGCGGGGCGACCAGGATGAGCGCGAGGAGCGGGAGCACCAGCATCCAGGAGATGCGGGGTTCGGGATGCACGTGCTCCCCGGCGGCTGCCGCGGCTCGCTTCCGCTCGTACCAGACCGTCGCCAGCGCGGCGAGGATCAGCACCGCACCGGACGCCAGCAACAGCGGCTGCAGGCCCGCCTTGACGTACCGGAGGTAGAGGCCGGTGCCGCCCGCGTGCAGCAGGGCGGCGCCGAGCAGGAACAGGACGGCGGCCTGGGACTGGCGGTTCACAGCAGCACCACCGAGGTCAGTACGGCGCCCGTGATCGCCAGCGCGAAGGTGGCGGGGGCGAAGCGGAGGGCGAAAGTACGGCCGAACGTGCCGGCCTGCATCGCGAAGAGCTTGAGGTCGATCATCGGGCCGACGACCAGGAACACCAGCTTGGCCGTCGGCGAGAACTGGGTGAGGGAGGCCGCGACGAACGCGTCCGCCTCCGAGCAGATGGAGAGCAGTACGGCGAGGACGGCGAGGGCGAGTACGGAGAAGACCGGGTTTCCGGCCGCGGTGCGCAGCCAGTCCGCCGGGACCGCCGCCTTCAGCGTGGCCGCCGCCATCGCGCCGAGCACCAGGAACCCGCCGGCGTGCATCGTGTCGTGCCGCACCGAGTTCCAGAACGCCTCCCCCTTCGTCGCGCCCTCGTGCGCGCCGTGGGCCGGCGGGCGCAGCCAGTCGGTGCGGCCCAGCCGTTGCCACAGCCAGCCCATCGCGCACGCCACCAGCAGGCTCGCCAGGAAGCGGCCCAGCACCATCTCCGGGTCGCGCGGGAAGGCGACGGCGGTGGCGGTCAGCACGATCGGGTTGATGGCGGGGGCGGAGAGGAGGAAGGCCAGGGCGGCGGCCGGGGTCACGCCCCTGCGCACCAGTGCTCCGGCCACCGGCACCGACGCGCACTCGCAGCCCGGCAGCACGGCACCCGCGATCCCGGCCACGGGGACGGCGAGGGCGGGGCGGCGCGGGAGGGCACGGGCGAAGAACGACGGCGGCACGAACACCGCGATCGCCGCCGACAGCAGCACGCCGAGCACCAGGAAGGGCAGCGCCTGCACGGTCACCGCGACGAACACCGTCATCCAGCTCTGCATCGCCGGGGTGCCGAGGAGCCCGCGGATCGGGGACTGGGCGAGCACCGCCAGCAGCAGCGTCAGCACCAGCACCAGCGGGGAGCTGAGCCGGCGGCCGTCCCGGTCAGGCCGAACGGGGGCCCGCCGGTCGGCTCCGGGCGGGGCGTCTTCGGTGATGGCCACGGGTGGATACCTCCGGCTGTGCTGGCTCCCTCCCCCTCAGTACGCGAGTCGTCGCCCAGGTGTTCACACCCTTGCGGGAACCACCCTTCTCCTTGGGGCACTCTTTCACCTCATGGCGAGCGTTCCGTATCAAGGGGGGCCCAGTGGCCCGCACATGGTGGTGTGCGGGGACGACGGGCTCGCGCACCGGCTGGCAGCCGAGCTGCGCGGGGTCTACGGCGAGCAGGTCACCCTCGTGGTACCGCCGAACGAGCGCACCGCCAGGCCTCCGGTGGTGGGACGGGCCCGGTCCGCGTCGGCCGCCCTGTTCGACCGTGTGGTGAGCGCCGCGGTCGGCCGCGGCGGCACCGGACCCGCGCACACCGCGCCGGCCACGAGCACCGGCGGCGGGGGCAACGGCGGCAACGGCGGTGACATCCCACCGGTGCTGGAGGCCGTCGAGGTCACCGAGACCGTGCTCGCCGAGGCCGGAGTGGAACGGGCCGCCGCGCTCGCCCTCGTCTTCGACGACGACGAGACCAACATCCGGGCCGCGCTGACCGCCCGCCGGCTCAACCCGCGGCTGCGGCTCGTCCTCCGGCTCTACAACCGCCGGCTGGGCCAGCACATCGAGGAACTCCTCGACCAGGCAGCCGCGTTGGCCGCCGGCAACGACGAGGGCGGCTCGGACGCGTCCACCACCGTGCTGTCCGACGCCGACACCGCCGCACCCGCGCTGGCCGCCACCGCCGTCGCCGGCACCAGCAAGGTCGTGCAGACCGAGGGGCTGCTGCTGCGCGCCGTCGAACGGCCGTCGGCCGGATCCGGGCTGTGCACACTCGCCCTGCTCTCCCCGCCGGGCGTGGATCCCGAGGGCGGCGGGGAGCAGGAGCCGCGGCTGCTGCCGGACGACGAGGAGGTACGGCAGGCCGCCGGGCGGGCGGCCGTGGTGCTGGAACAGGTGTCGTCGGCGGGCGGCGGGGAGTCGGCCGCGCCCGGCCGTGGCGGGGTACCGCCGCTCGCCTCGCTCTTCTCCCGGCGGCTGCGGTGGTCGCTGGCGGGCGCGACGGCGTGCGTGGTCGCGCTCGCCGTGGCGCTGTGGGTGGTCACGCCGGGGATCCATCCGCTGCGTGCCTTCTACTACACACTCCTCGACCTGTTCGCCATCGACAACCCGGCCATCGGCGCGCCGCTGGGCCGGCAGATCCTCCAACTCCTTTCGGGGCTCGTCGGGTTGCTGCTGCTTCCGGTGCTGCTGGCCGCCGTGCTGGAGGCGCTGGGCACCTTCCGCACCGCCTCCGCCCTGCGCAAACCGCCGCGCGGCCTCGGCGGGCACGTGGTGCTGCTCGGGCTCGGCAAGATCGGCACCCGGGTGCTGACCCGGCTGCGCGAGCTGAACATCCCCGTCGTGTGCGTCGAGTCCGACCCGGAGGCGCGGGGCCTGGCGACCGCGCGGCGGCTGCGGGTGCCGGTGGTGTTCGGGGACGTCACCCAGGAAGGGGTGCTGGAGTCCGCCAAGATCCACCGGGCGTACGCGCTGCTCGCCGTGACCAGCGCGGACACCACGAACCTGGAGGCCGTGCTGTACGCCCGGTCCGTACGCCCCGACCTGCGCGTGGTGCTGCGGCTGTACGACGACGACTTCGCCACCGCCGTGTACCGCACGCTGCGGGCCGCGTACCCGCAGGCGCTGACCCGCAGCCGGAGCGTCACGCATCTGGCCGCGCCCGCGTTCGCCGGGGCGATGCTCGGGCGGCAGGTGCTCGGCGCCATCGCGGTGGAGCGGAGGGTGCTGCTGTTCGCCGCGGTCGATGTCGCCGGGCACGCCCAGCTGGAGGGGCGCACGGTACGGGACGCTTTCCGGGCCGGGTCCTGGAGGGTGCTGGCACTGGAGGGACGGACGGACACGGCGCCGGACCATGTGCTGGAGAAGGGGGACCGGGTGGTGGTCGCCGCCACCCGCAGAGGCCTGGCGGAGCTCCGCTGAACCTCCCTCAGGAAACGCCCAGGTGCCGTTCCGCGAAGTCCATCTCCAGTCTCACCTGTCTGATCCGCTCGTCCACCACCAGGGAGCCGTGCCCGGCGTCGTAGCGGTACACCTCGTGGGTCGCTCCTCTGGTCTCCAGGCGCTTGACGTAGTTGTCGATCTGGCGGATCGGGCAGCGCGGGTCGTTGACGCCCGCCGAGATGTAGACCGGGGCCTTGACCTCGTCGACGTAGGTCAGCGGGGACGAGGCCTCGAAGCGCTCGGGGACCTCCTCCGGGGTGCCGCCCAGCAGGGTGCGGTCCATGGCCTTCAGGGCCTCCATCTCGTCGTGGTACGCGGTGACGTAGTCCGCGACGGGCACGACCGCGATGCCCAGCGTCCACGCCTCGGGCTGGGTGCCGAGGCCGAGCAGGGTGAGGTAGCCGCCCCAGGAGGCGCCGGTGAGGATCAGGCGGGCGGGGTCGGCGAGGCCTGAGGACACCGCCCAGTCCCGGACCGCGGCGACGTCCTCCAGCTCGATGAGGCCGACCCGGTGCTTGAGGGCGTCGGTCCAGGCGCGGCCGTAACCGGTGGAGCCGCGGTAGTTGATGCGGATCACGGCATAGCCCTGGTCGACCCAGGCGGCCGGGCCCGCGGCGAAGGAGTCGCTGTCGTGCCAGGTCGGGCCGCCGTGCAGGTCGAACACCGTCGGCAGGGGGCCGCTCGCGCCCGCCGGCTTCTGGATCAGCGCGTGGATGCGGCCGCCGGGACCCTCCACCCAGGCGTCCTCCACCGGCACCGACGGCGGGCAGGCCATGCCGGGCGGGTCCAGCACCACACCACCGGAGGTGGACCGCACCGCCGGGGGCTCGGCCGCCGACGACCACAGGTACTCCACGCTGCCGTCCGGGCGGGCCGTCGCGCCGGAGACCGTGCCGGGCGGGGTGGGGATGCGGGTCAGCTCGCGGCTCGCCAGGTCGTAGCGGAACAGTTCGCTGCGGGCCTCGAAGCCGTGGGCGATGAGCAGGGCCGAGCCGTCCGGGTACCACTCGGCGCTGACGTCGCCGGGGAGTTCCAGGGCGAGGTCGGTCTCCTCGCCCGTCGCCACGTCCCACACCAGCGGCTCCCAGCGGCCCCGGCGCTGGTGGCCGATGAGCAGGCGGGTGTCGCCGTCGACCGGTGCGAAGCCCAGGACCTCCAGGCCCAGTTCCTCGGTGCCGCCCCTGGTGTCGTCCAGCTCGGCGACCGGCGTGCCGTCCGGGCGGAGCACGCGCAGCGCCGCGTGCATGGCGTCGCCGTGCTCGGTGTGCTCGACGGCGATCAGGGAGCCGTCGTGCGAGAGGTCGCCGACGCCCGCCGACTCGCGGTGCCGGTAGATCTCCACGGCGTCCTCGCCCTCACGGGCGAGGTGGATCGTCGTGCCGTCCTCGTCCGTGGAGCGGCCGACGACCGCGGTGCGGCCGTCGCGGGCCAGCGCCAGGCCGGCCGGGTAGGAGGGTTCGAGGCCCGGGACGGCGGGCTCGTCCGCCCCTCCCCCGAAGGGCTGACGGCGCCAGATGCCGAACTCGTCGCCGTCCTTGTCGTCGAACCACCAGATCCAGGTGCCGTCCGGGGAGAGCACGCCGTCCGTCGTGCCGTTCGGCCGGAACGTCGCCTGCCGCTGCTCGCCCGTCGCACGGTCCCAGGCGTACAGCTCGTACGTGCCCGTCGCGTTCGACACGAACAGGGAGCGGTCCGGCGCGTCCTCCGCCCAGTCGGGCAGCGACACCCGCGGCGCACGGAAGCGCTTCTCCCAGTCCGGCATGCCGGACGCGTCCCGCGCACCCGGCCCGTTGCTCTCACTCATCGCCCCAGTCATGCGCCCATACTGCCTGGCCGCGCCGACAATTGGGTGGCGGGTGTACCCAGCCTGTGGATAACTTCCCGCCCATGAGCACCCAGGTCGACCATCACTCCGCTCCCGACGGCTGGCGCGAGGACAACCGGGCCATGTGGGACGAGAGGGTCCCCGTGCATGTCTCCGGTGAGTTCTACGACCTCGACGGCTTCCGGGCCCGCCCGGACGTCCTGCGGGACTTCGAGACGGCCGAGGTCGGCGATGTCACCGGCAAGTCGCTCCTGCACCTGCAGTGCCACATCGGGACGGACACCCTCTCCTGGGCGCATCGCGGCGCCGCCCGCGTCGTCGGCCTGGACTTCTCCGCGCCGGCCGTCGAGGCCGCCCGTTCCCTCGCCGCCGACCTCGGCCACGGCCCGGAGCGCGCCGCCTTCGTCACCAGCGACGTGTACGACGCGGCCGACGCCGTACCCGAGGCCTCGTACGACATCGTCTACACCGGGCTCGGCGCGCTGTGCTGGCTGCCCGACATCCGCCGCTGGGCCGAGACGGCCGCCTCGCTCGTCGCCCCCGGCGGCTTCCTGTACCTCGCCGAGTTCCACCCGATCACCGAGGCCCTGGACGACGCGACCGGCTCGCGGCTCGTGCGCGACTACTTCCACCTCGACGCCCAGGTGTGGGACGAGCCCGGCACCTACGCCGACCCGGACGCCGCGACCGTCCACAACCGCAGCGTGGAGTGGCAGCACACCCTCGGCGACGTCGTCTCCGCGGTCGCCGCCACCGGGCTGCGCATCGAGTTCCTGCACGAACACGACGTGTCGCTCTTCCCGCGCTTCGACAACTTCGAGGTCCGCGACGGCTACCACCGCTTCCCGGCGGACCACCCGCGTATCCCGCTGATCTACTCCCTCAAGGCGACCAAGGGCTGACCCGCGGGCGGGAACACGGCGCGGGCGCCGTACCGTGGAGGGCGTGTACCGGTTTTTGCTGACACCCCGCTGGTGGGGCATCAACGTCTTCGTGCTGCTCGCCATCCCGTTCTGCGTCTTCATGGGGTCCTGGCAGCTGAGCCGGTTCGAGGGCCGCGTCCAGGACCACCGGGCCGCGACCGAGCAGGCCGCGTCCGGCCGGCACGAGACCGCGCGTCCGCTGGAGGCGATGCTGCCCGTCGACAAGGCCACCTCGGGCCGCCGGGTCACCGCGAGCGGACACTACGGCAAGCAGCTGCTGGTGCCCGGCCGGCAGCTGGACGGCAAGAACGGCTTCTACGTCCTCACCCTGCTGCGCACCGGCTCCGGCAGGGCCCTGCCGGTGGTGCGGGGCTGGCTGCCGGGCAGGGCGGACGCGGCGAAGGCGCCCGCGCCGCCGAGCGGTGAGGTCACCGTCACCGGTGCGCTGCAGGCGTCCGAGACGCCCGGGGACAACGGGGTCGGCGCGCAGGGCGGGCTGCCGGCGGGTCAGACGGCGGCGATCAGCTCCGCGTCGCTGGTGAACCTGGTGCCGGACCGGCTGTATGACGCCTGGGTCACCCTCGACCGGGCCGACTCCGGGATGAGGGCCGTGCCGGCGACGGCGCCGGACGGTACCGGCCTGGATCTGAAGGCGTTCCAGAACCTCGGCTACACCGGGGAGTGGTTCGTCTTCGCCGGCTTCGTGGTCTTCATGTGGTTCCGGCTGCTGCGGCGGGAGGCGGAGGCCGCACGGGACGCTGCGCTGGGCTTGGTGGCGGAGGAAACGCCGGCGCCCGTCGTGAGCGGCTGACCGGTCCTACGAACCCGCCAGCACCCCGGTGTAGATCACGGTCCCCGCGCACTGCCCGGTCACCGTCGCCGTGGCCGAAGGCGAGCCGCCCTGAGCCGTATGGGTGATCTGCACGCTTCCGTCCGCCGTACCGTTCCCGGTCATCAACTGGGTCGTCGTACCTGCCGAACCCGCCGAGCCCCCGCTGTCGGCCGAACCGCCGGAGGCACTCGCGTCCTGGGTGGGTGACGGATCCGGCGAGGGCTGGCCCGGGTCCGTGCCGCCGGTGGTGCTGTCGCCGCCGGTGGTGGGGCAGGTCTGCGAGGGTACGAAGGCGAACTTCTCCTCGTAGGCCGCGCCCGGCTGCAGGAGCAGCCCGGTGACCTCCAGCGAGGGGTCGGGCAGATCGGTCGCCGCGTCCCCGGCCACATGCCGGGTGACGCTGATCTTGGCCTGGTCGGCCGCGCCCACCGCGGTGGGGGTGACGGTGCCCGCACCGGCGACGGTACAGGCGGCGGCGGAGGTGTTGACGACGCGGAAGGTGCCGTAGACCACGCCCGCGGAGTCGGGTACGTCGGCGGTGCCGGTGGCGGCGCCCAGCTGGGCCGCCGTGCACGGGGGTACGCCGCCCGCGGTGAGGGTGGCGGACGGGTTGGCGCCGCCGGTCGAGCCGGTGGTGGTGCCGCCGGGCTTGCTTGTCTCACCGGGCTTGCCGGGCTCCTTGCCGGGCTGGGCGCTCGCGCTCCCGGCGCCCTTCCGGGGGTCCGTGTCGCCGCCGCCCTTGTCCTTGCTCTGTCCGGTGCCGCCCTGGGCCTGGGAGGACTGGCCGGCCATGGCGGTGTTGTAGTCGGTACCGCTGGAGTGGGAGACGTGGACGAGCGCGGGGATCGCGGTGCCGATGAACAGGGCCGCGGCGGCCATACCGACGGCGGCCTGCCGCTTGCGGGCCCGCCGTGCGGGGACGGCCCGGCGCAGATGGTCCAGCGAGCCGACGCGCGGCTCGATGTCGTCGACGGCGGAGTGCAGCAACCGGCGCAACGCCGGCTCGTCGGTACCGAACCCACCCGATTCCGCCCCGAGCCGGTCCGCTTCGGGCCCGGCGGGACCGTGGCGGCGGCCCTCGGGGCCCTTCTCGTCGGGGCCGTGGTTCACAGTTCCGTTCCCAGCGTGCGATTGCGTGTGCTCTTGCGGTTCCCGCTCCGTCGGTTCGTGCCAGGCGAAGGGCTCGTGACGTTCGTGGGAGTGGCGTTCATCGGAATCGCCCCCTTCGGCTCGCTCGCTCATGCCAGTGCCTCCATGGCCACCCGCAGCGCGGCGATGCCCCGCGACCCGTACGCCTTCACCGAGCCCAGGGAGACCCCGAGGGTCTCGGCGACCTGGGCCTCGGTCATGTCCGCGAAGTAGCGCAGGACCAGGACCTCGCGCTGGCGGCGCTGCAGGCCCTTCATCGCCTTGATGAGGTCGCGGCGCTCCAGCTGGTCGTAGGCGCCCTCCTCCGCGCTCGCCATGTCCGGCATCGGCTTGGAGAGCAGCTTCAGGCCGAGGATGCGGCGGCGCAGGGTCGAGCGGGAGAGGTTGACGACCGTCTGGCGGAGATACGCGAGGGTCTTCTCGGGATCGCGGACGCGCTTGCGGGCCGAGTGCACGCGGATGAAGGCCTCCTGGACGACGTCTTCGCAGGAGGCGGTGTCGTCGAGGAGCAGCGCGGCGAGGCCGAGCAGCGAGCGGTAGTGCGCCCGGTAGGTCTCGGTGAGGTGGTCGACGGTCGTACCGACGGCCTCGGTCGCCGCGGCCTCCTCGGCACCGTCACGCTGACTGGGTATGCGGGCGGGCCGCGCTGCGGGCATGGGCGCGATCACCGGCATGCCGCCGGGCGTGCGGGGCCGGAGCGCCGCACGGGGCGGTCGGAGAGCCGCCGTGCCGCGGACCGCACTGAGTTCGAGTACCTCTGCCACGCCAGTTGGACACGTCTGCCCCCGCCAGGGTTGTACGTGCCGGGCGTCACATGTGCGACAACCGGCCGTGCCTCAAGTGCCGTCATGCGTCCCGCTCTTCCCTTATGTTCGATATGGGCGGGTCCCCGCACCCGACCCGACCACGGCGTCCCCACGCCCGAAGGGTGACCGCAAAGACGCTCCCCGTCCGCCGCAAGGTTGCGGGGACGGGGAGGGAAATCTTCTGTTGCCCTGAGCAATGGTTTCAAGTGGTTCGGACCATGCTTCTGGCCACACTTCTTACGCAGATCCTACAAACCGTGTCTTGACGAGCCTAGGCCCGGTCGACCCACTCGGCCGCGACCAGCTCCGCGATCTGCGCGGTGTTCAGCGCGGCTCCCTTGCGGAGGTTGTCGCCGCACACGAAGAGTTCGAGCGCGGTCGGGTCGTCCAGGGCCCGCCGCAGCCGGCCCACCCAGGTCGGGTCGGTGCCCACCACGTCGGCGGGGGTGGGGAACTCGCCGGCGGCCGGGTCGTCGCACAGCACCACACCGGGCGCGGTCGCGAGGATCTCCCGGGCCCGGTCGACCGTCACCTCGGCCTGGAAGCGGGCGTGCACGGTCAGCGAGTGGGTGGTGATCACCGGGACGCGTACGCAGGTCACGGCGACCGGCAGCTTCGGCAGCCCGAGGATCTTGCGGGCCTCGTCGCGGACCTTCATCTCCTCCGACGACCAGCCGTCCTCCCGCAGCGACCCGGCCCAGGGGACGACGTTCAGCGCGACCGGATCCGGGAAGGGCCCGGTGTCCTCGCCGACGGCCCGCCGTACGTCGCCGGGCTTGGTGCCCAGCTCGGTCCCGGCCACCAGGGACAGCTGGGCCCGTAGCGTGTCCACACCGGCCCGTCCGGCCCCGCTCACCGCCTGGTACGACGACACCACCAGCTCGCGCAGCCCGAACTCGGCGTGCAGCGCGCCCAGGGCGACGATCATCGTCAGGGTCGTGCAGTTGGGGTTGGCGACGATCCCGCGCGGCCGGGTCCGCACGGCGTGCGGATTGACCTCGGGTACGACGAGCGGCACCTCGGGGTCCAGCCGGAAGGCGGCGGAGTTGTCCACGACGACCGCACCGCGTGCGGCGGCGATCGGCGCCCACTCGGCGGCGATCTCGTCGGGGACGTCGAACATCGCGACGTCGACCCCGTCGAAGGCCTCTTCGCTCAGGGCCGTCACCTCGACCTCCTCGCCACGCACGGCCAGCTTGCGGCCGGCCGAGCGCGGGGAGGCGAGCAGACGGATCTCGCCCCAGATGTCCGCGCGCTGGGACAGGATCTGGAGCATGACCGCGCCGACGGCTCCGGTCGCTCCCACGACCGCGAGCGTCGGCTTCCCGGTGGGCGCCATCAGCGCCCCGTGCCTCCGTAGACGACGGCCTCGTCGGTGTCGGAGTCCAGCCCGAAGGCGGTGTGCACGGCGCGGACGGCCTCCGGCACGTCGTCCTTGCGGGTGACGACCGAGATACGGATCTCGGAGGTCGAGATCAGCTCGATGTTCACGCCCGCGTCGCTCAGCGCCTCGAAGAAGGAGGCGGTGACGCCCGGGTTGGTCTTCATGCCCGCGCCGACCAGCGAGATCTTGCCGATCTGGTCGTCGTAGCGCAGCGAGTCGAAACCGATCCCCGACCGGCTCTTCTCCAGCGCGTCGATCGCCTTGCGGCCCTCGGTCTTCGGCAGCGTGAAGGAGATGTCCGTCAGGCCGGTGGAGGCGGCGGACACGTTCTGCACGACCATGTCGATGTTGATCTCGGCATCGGCGATGGCCCGGAAGATCGCGGCCGCCTCACCCGGCTTGTCCGGCACGCCGACGACCGTGATCTTGGCCTCGGAGGTGTCGTGCGCGACACCGGAGATGATGGCCTGCTCCACCTTCTTGTCCCCAATCGGCTCACTGCTGACCCAGGTGCCCTGCAGTCCGCTGAAGGACGACCGCACATGGATCGGGATGTTGTAGCGGCGGGCGTACTCCACACAGCGGTGGAGCAGCACCTTGGAACCGGAGGCCGCGAGCTCCAGCATGTCCTCGAAGGAGATCCAGTCGATCTTCTTCGCCTTCTTCACCACGCGCGGGTCGGCGGTGAACACGCCGTCGACGTCGGTGTAGATCTCGCAGACCTCGGCGTCGAGCGCGGCGGCGAGCGCCACGGCCGTCGTGTCGGAACCGCCACGGCCCAGCGTGGTGATGTCCTTCTTGTCCTGGCTGACGCCCTGGAAACCGGCGACGATCGCGATGTTGCCCTTGTCCAGCGAGTCGCGGATACGGCCCGGCGTGACGTCGATGATCCGTGCTTTGTTGTGGACCGAGTCGGTGATGACGCCTGCCTGGCTGCCGGTGAAGGACTGGGCCTCGTGGCCCAGGTTTTTGATCGCCATGGCCAGCAGGGCCATGGAGATCCGCTCTCCGGCGGTCAGCAGCATGTCGAATTCCCGCCCGGCAGGCATCGGAGAAACCTGCTCGGCGAGATCGATCAGCTCGTCCGTCGTGTCGCCCATCGCGGAAACGACGACGACAACCTGGTTGCCGTTCTTCTTCGCTTCCACGATCCGCTTGGCGACGCGCTTGATGCCTTCGGCATCGGCTACGGAGGATCCTCCGTACTTCTGCACGACAAGGCCCACGTGCGCTCCTCGCTCGGTTCGTTTGTGTCGGCTCAGTCTAACGAGCGCCCGAATCCCACCACCCTGCTCCCGCATGGTGAGACGTCGGCCGCCGTGTTCCGGAAGGGCTCTTGCCCACCGCACCCGGGCCCACGCAGAAAGTGCCCCGGGTCACAGCGAGCACCGCCGCGTGCAGTGGCAGCCTGAGTCGTGCCGGGCACCTGCATCGGATCCCGTTCGAGGTAGCCCGCATCAACTCACCTACAGGATGGGTTGGTTGGGAGGTTTCACCCAGCCCAAAACCCAAGAGAAGGGCTCGGAGCCCGAGGCTCAAGCCTCGGGCTGAAGTGCGGTGATCGCGGTCACTTCCCCGGCTGGATCCCCAGCGGAGCGCCGATCTCCTCGGCCATGACCCGTCCCGCCTCGAACTCCAGGGTCTCGTCGCCGACGGCGGCCTGGTCGGTGTCGAGACCGTCCAGTTCCTCCAGGGGCTGGTTGAGGCGGACGTGGATCAGGACGGACTGGAGCGCGCGCAGGACGGCGGAAGCCGTGGGGCCCCAGTTGGAGAAGTAGGAGAACTGCCACCACCACAGGGCCTCCGAGGTGCGGCCCGCACGGTAGTGGGCCATGCCGTGGCGGAGGTCGGTGATGACGTCGGCGAGGTCGTCGGAGATACGGGCCGGGACCGGCGCCTTGCGGGGCTCGTACGGGTCGAAGACCTCGGAGTAGATGTCGACCGGCTCCAGGAGACGGGCGAGGTTCTCGCGGAGTTCGTCGACGTCGGCGTCCGGGCCCGGGTCGGGCTCGTAGCGCTCGTCGGGGACGATGTCCTCGTGGGCGCCCAGCCGGCCGCCGGCCAGCAGGAGCTGGGAAACCTCCAGGAGGAGGAAGGGGACGGTCGAGCCGGGCTCGTCGCCCTTCGCCACCTCCGTGACGGCCACCAGGAAGCTCTCGACCTGGTCCGCGATCTGGACCACGAAATCGTCCGGGTTCTGCGTCGAGTCGTGCAGTGTGGCGTCAGACATCTAGGAGTCGTCTCCCCTCGAAGGCGCGGCCGAGGGTGACCTCGTCCGCGTATTCCAGGTCGCCACCCACCGGGAGGCCGCTGGCCAGGCGGGTGACCTTCAGGCCCATGGGTTTGATCATGCGGGCGAGGTAGGTGGCCGTGGCCTCGCCCTCCAGATTCGGATCCGTCGCCAGGATCAGCTCCGTGACCGTCCCGTCGGCCAACCGCGCGAGAAGTTCCCGGATACGCAGATCGTCGGGACCCACGCCCTCGATCGGGCTGATGGCGCCGCCCAGGACGTGGTACCGGCCGCGGAACTCCCTGGTCCGCTCGATGGCCACGACGTCCTTCGGCTCCTCCACCACGCAGATGACCGACGGGTCGCGGCGCGCGTCACGGCAGATACCGCACAGCTCCTCCTGCGCCACATTGCCGCAGGCCGCGCAGAAGCGGACCTTCGCCTTGACCTCCAGGAGCGCCTGCGCGAGCCGCTTCACGTCCGTCGGCTCGGCCTGCAGGATGTGGAAGGCGATCCGCTGCGCGCTCTTGGGACCGACGCCGGGCAGCCGCCCCAGCTCGTCGATGAGGTCCTGGACCACGCCTTCGTACACCGGACTGCCCTTCCTTAAGACCTTTCGGTACGTACCGTAGTTGGCCCGGGCTCAGAACGGCAGACCGGGGATGCCCGTTCCGCCGCCGAGCCCCTGGGCGAGCGGGCCGAGCTTCTGCTGCTGCAGGGTCTGCGCGTTCTCGTTGGCCGCCTGTACGGCCGCCACGATCAGGTCGGCGAGGGTATCGGTGTCCTCGGGGTCGACCGCCTTCGGGTCGATCTTCAGCGCGCGCAGCTCGCCGGAGCCGGTCACGGTGGCCTTCACCAGACCGCCGCCCGCCTGCCCGTCGACCTCCGTGTTCGCCAGTTCCTCCTGCGCCCGCTGCAGATCCTGCTGCATCTTCTGGGCCTGCTGGAGCAACTGCTGCATGTTGGGCTGGCCACCACCGGGGATCACGATCAGCTCCTCTACGTTCTTCTCCTTGGGCACGAGCCTACGTGGTCCACGTCCCCATCGCCCCGCCACTCTTTCGAGTGAGAACAACGGCAGCCCTATACCTGACCAAGGCCCTCTTCCGAGCGGAAAAGCCGGGAAAGCTCCCTCTTCGCCACCCATTGGGCGGTAGGAAAGGTCCCGCGCGTCGGCATGGAATCGGCATGGTATGTCACGCAACGTGACCGGTCGTGATCAGTGATCAGTAGGGAGTGCCGGGTGGGTCAGCCGGAGATGCAGCCCGAGGGTCCGCCACAGGACGGGCGGGGCGAGGGTGCGGCCGGGCTGCGGCCGGGCGATCTGAGCGGGCGGGCCTTTCCGCTCGGGAACTGGGGGGAGCCCGCCGAACGGCTCGACGAGCTGTACCGGTGGGTGGAGCGCGGGGCCCTGGAGACGGCGTCCTGGTATCTGCGGGACCGGGTGTGGAAGCGGCGCGCCGCCCGGGTGCTGCGGTCGGGCGCGGCGGCGGGCGCGGTGACCGGTGCCGGTCTGCCGCTGCTGGATCTGGCGGGAGCGGCCGACGGGGTGGCGCCCTGGGGCTGTGTGGCGCTGCTGCTCGCGGTCGCCTGCGTCGGCGTCGACCGGTACTTCGGTGTGACGTCCGGCTGGATGCGGGACGTGGCCACCGCGCAGGCGGTGCAGCGGCGTCTGCAGGCGCTGCAGTTCGACTGGGCCTCCGAGAGCATCCGCGAGGTGCTGGGCCCGGCGGAGGGCACGGCCGGGGAGGCCGCCGAGCGGTGCCTGGGGGTGCTGCGGCGGTTCACCGAGGACGTCACGGAGCTGGTGCGCACGGAGACGACCGACTGGATGGTGGAGTTCCGCACGGGTGCCGCACCGCTGGGCATCCAGACGGCGGTGGCGTACGTCCCGCGCCAGGAGGCGGGGAGCCCCAACGGCCGCTTCCCCTTGCCGCCGGCCAACGGCTCCCGCCCGAACATGCCGAGGCAACGGCCCCCGGAGCCGCGCTGATCACTGCTTGGTGTACGTCAGGCTCTCCCCGCCGTCCGCCTTCGCCCGCTTCAGGCTGCCGTCCGGCAGCAGGGTGACCTCGGTGGGCTCGCCCGGGGTGCAGGAGGAGGCGGGTTCGCCGCTGGTGACGGTGGACGGCCCGATCTCCAAGGGCCCGTTGCCGCTGGGCTGCTGGGTCAGCGTGGCCTCGAAGACGCAGTGGTACATCCCTCCGCCTTCCGTCGGCCCGTCCGCCACCAGCGTCAGCACACTGTCGCCCACCTTGCCCTGCCGGATGGTCAGCCGGCGGGTGTTGGTCCCGTTGGCGTTGTCGATCGTCGTGCCCCAGGTGCCCAGGTAGGCGTCCGGGACCGCCCCGTCCGAGGGGGCGGACGCGGAGGCGGGGACGGACGGCGTCGACTCGCCCGGTCTGGGCGCCCCGGAGCCCGTGGCGGGCGCGGGACCGGCTGCGGCGCCCCCCTTGTCGTGCCCACCGCCGTTCATCAGCGCGTACACCGAGCCGCCCGCGGCCAGCGCCACCACCAGCGCGATCACGACGAGCAGCGCCGTCGACCGCCCACTGCGCCGCTCCGGCTCCCGCACGCCGCCGGCTGCCGACGGTCCGTACGGCGGTGTGGACCCGGGCCCGCCGCCGTACGGGGGGTACGACTGCGGCGGGTACCCGTAGGCGCCGCCCGACTGGGGATACGACGGCGGATACGGCTGCGCGGCCGGCTGAGGATGCTGCTGCGCATACCCGTACCCGGCCCCGGGAGGCGCCGGGGCCACCGGAGGCACCGGTGGCGGAGCCTGCCCCGAGGCGACGGTGGGCATCTGATGCACACCGGCACCGGTCCCCGCCCCCGCATCGGAAACGGCAGCATGCTCAGGCGACGCCCCGCCGGTACCGCTTGCCGGAACAGCGCCCGACGACGCCCCCGCCGCCGAAGACACCCCCTCCGGATCCTCGACCTCCAGCAACTGCACGGCGTGCCGCCCGAGTTGGGCGACCAGCGCGCCCGGCAGCCAGGGGTCCCGGGACCGTCCGCCGGTCACGGTGTCCTCCGCCCCCGTCCGCTCCAACAGTGCGTCCAGCGACGGCCGGGCCCCCGGATCCTTGCGCAGGCATTCCCGCACCAGGTCGGCGATCCCCTCCGGCACCCCCGCCAGATCCGGCTCCTCCTGAGCGATCCGGAACATCAGGGCGTGCACCCCGGTGTTGGCGGTGCCGAACGGCATCGCCCCGGTCGCCGCGTACGCGAGCACGGACCCGAGGCAGAAGACGTCGCACGCCGGGGTGATGCGGTCCCCCCGCACCTGCTCGGGCGCCATGAACCCGGGCGACCCGACCAGCGACCCGGTCCGCGTCAGCTCCTCCCCGCCCAGCGAGGCCGTCTCCAGCGCCCGCGCGATCCCGAAGTCGATGACACGCGGCCCGTCGATCGTCACCAGCACGTTCGACGGCTTCAGATCCCGGTGCACGATGCCCGCCGCGTGGATGTCCTTCAACGCGCGCGCCAGCCCGGCCGCCAGGATCCGTACGGACCGCTCCGGCAGCGCCCCGTGCTCCCGCCCGACGACCTGCTGCAGACTCGGCCCGGCGACATACCCGGTGGCCACCCACGGCACCGCCGCCTCGGTGTCGGCGTCCAGCACGGGCGCGGTCCAGTGCCCGCCGACCCGCTGCGCGGCCTGCACCTCCTGCCGGAACCGTGCCCGGAACTCCTCCTGCGCGGCGAGTTCCTCGCGGACCAGTTTCACGGCGACGGTACGCCCCCGGTCCGACCGGGCCAGATACACCTGCCCCATGCCGCCCGCGCCCAGCCGCGCCAGCAGCCGGTAGCCGCCGATGCGCTGCGGATCCCCCGCCGCCAGCTTCTCCATACGTCGCGCCGCCCTCCCCCAGACACCCCGGTCCGCACCACGCATCCATGTGCGGGTGCGGCGGACGGACCGAGAATAATCCGGCCCCCGGGGGAGTCGCGCGCCGCGCTGTCTACGGTTCCGGCGGGGACGCCCCCGGTGGAGCGGAGCCGACGGCGGGGGACGGCTTGCCCAGCTCGTCCAGGACGGCCGACAGTCGTTGCAGCAGCCGTACCGCCTCGGCGAGTTCGGCCTCCCCCATCGCCTGCGCCAGCCGGTCGGCGTAGGCCGCGTGCCCGGGGCCGATCCGGGCCACGGCCGCCCGCCCCTGCTCGGTCGGCGCGAGAAGTCTGGCGCGCCGGTGCGCCGGGTTCGGGCGGTATGCGGCCAGCCCCCGTTCGACCAGCAGATCGGCGATGCGCTGCACGCTCTGCCGCGTGATGCCCATGACCCGCGCGATGCCCGCCACGGGCAGCGGCTCCCCCAGCACCGCCCCGAGCACCTGCCACCAGGCGGCGGTGAGGCCGGCCGGCCGGGCCAGTTCCTCGGCGACGGCGAGGAACTGGCCGTTGAGGCGGAAGACACCGAGGGCGCTGCGGCTGAGCAGGTCCTGCTGTTCCCGGCTCACCGGGCGCGGGCCTGCTGCAGAACGGCGTACGCCTGCGCGTCGGAGTCGTGGTAGAGCCGGTACCAGGCGTCCAGCACCTCGCCCTCGTAGACCCCGAGGAGCCGGAGGATCTCGCGGGCGAAGGCGACGGGTTCGGTGGGTCCCGCGGTGATCAGGCCGCCGTCGGTCACGGCGTCCGTCTCGACGTACCGCCCGGCGCCCGCGTAACCGGTCGCGGCCAGGTGGAAGGGGGCCGCGCCGGTGTGGGCGCGGTCGTCGAGCAGGCCCTCGCGGGCGAGGCCGGCGGTGGCGCCGCAGATCGCGGCGACGGGCACACCCGCGCCGAGGAAGGCGCGGGCCGCGCGGGCGAAGGGTGCGAGGCCGTCGCCCGCGTCCCAGAGGTCGGCGCCCGGCAGGATCAGCAGGGAGCTGTCCTCGGGCCGCAGGTCGGCGAGGGCGAGGTCGGGCTGGATGCGCAGGCCGCCGATGCTCGTCACCGGCTCGGTGGTGGGCCCGACGGTCAGGACCCGGAGGCCGGCCCGCGCCAGGCAGGCGGTCGCATACCCGGTCTCCCAGTCGGCGAGGCTGTCGTAGACGGCGAGGTGTACCGTGGCGTCGCTCATGACAGCATGCTGTCCATTCGACAGGATCCTGTCAATCCTGGCCGTTCCCGGCGTCGACAACCTGTCGCGGATTCCGCCCGTCCACAGAACAAGACGCCGATATCCCTTCCGCATCGCGGACATTTACGCTCGCGGGCATGACCCCTCAGCCCAACCCCGACGCCGGCGCCGCAGTGAAGGCCGCGGACCGCGCCCACGTCTTCCACTCCTGGTCCGCGCAGGACCTCATCGACCCGCTCGCCGTCGCCGGCGCCGAGGGGTCGTACTTCTGGGACTACGACGGCAAGCGGTATCTGGACTTCACCAGCGGGCTCGTCTACACGAACATCGGCTACCAGCACCCCAAGGTCGTCGCGGCCGTCCAGGAGCAGGCGGCGAAGCTGACGACCTTCGCGCCCGCCTTCGCGATCGAGGCGCGCTCGGAGGCGGCCCGGCTGATCGCCGAGCGGACCCCCGGCGACCTGGACAAGATCTTCTTCACCAACGGCGGTGCCGACGCCGTCGAGCACGCGGTGCGCATGGCCCGGCTGCACACGGGCCGCCCGAAGGTGCTCTCGGCCTACCGCTCGTACCACGGCGGCACCCAGCAGGCGATCAACCTCACCGGCGACCCGCGCCGCTGGGCCTCGGACGGCGCCGCGGCCGGTGTCGTCCACTTCTGGACGCCGTTCCTCTACCGCTCCCGCTTCTACGCCGAGAACGAGGAGCAGGAGACCGCGCGCGCCCTGGAGCACCTGGAGACCACGATCGCCTTCGAGGGGCCGGGCACGGTCGCGGCGATCATCCTGGAGACCGTCCCGGGCACGGCCGGGATCATGGTCCCGCCGCCGGGCTATCTGGCCGGCGTCCGCGAGATCTGCGACAGGTACGGCATCGTCTTCATCCTGGACGAGGTCATGGCCGGCTTCGGGCGCACCGGTGAGTGGTTCGCCGCCGACCTCTTCGGGGTCGTCCCGGACCTGATGACCTTCGCCAAGGGTGTGAACTCGGGCTATGTGCCGCTCGGCGGTGTCGCGATCTCGCAGGAGATCGCGGAGACCTTCGGCAAGCGGCCGTACCCCGGTGGCCTCACCTACTCCGGGCACCCGCTGGCCTGCGCCGCCGCCGTCGCCACGATCAACGTGATGGCGGAGGAGGGCGTGGTCGAGAACGCCCGGCGGCTCGGCGAGAGCGTCGTCGGCCCGGCCCTGGCCGAACTGGCCGAGCGGCACCCGAGCGTCGGCGAGGTGCGCGGCGTCGGCATGTTCTGGGCGCTGGACCTCGTGAGGAACCGCGAGACCCGCGAGCCGCTGGTGCCGTACAACGCGGCCGGCGAGGCCAACGCCCCCATGGCCGCGTTCGCGGCCGAGGCGAAGAAGCGCGGGGTGTGGCCCTTCGTGAACATGAACCGGACCCATGTGGTCCCGCCGTGCAATGTCACCGAGGCCGAGCTGAAGGAGGGCTTCGCCGCCCTGGACGCCGCGCTGAGCGTGGCCGACGAACACACTCGGTAGCCGCACCGCACCTGCCGCCGGGCCGATTCGAACGCGTATGGTGGCGTGCTCGTAAGACATGGATACCCGCGTAGATCGCACACGTGGATCGCACACGTGGAACGCACATGTGGAACGCACATGTGGATCGCGGGTACGGACGAGTACGTCACCCGACGTGTGAGGAGAGGCCCCGCCCATGCCCGGCACCGGCGCCGTGACGCGCAGCACCCTGCGCCAGCAGATCGCGGACGCGCTCCGTGACGAGGTGCTGGCGGGGCGGCTGCGACCCGGCCGGGCGTTCACGGTCAAGGAGATAGCCGAGCAGTACGGCGTCTCCGCCACCCCCGTCCGCGAGGCGCTGGTCGACCTGTCCGCCCAGGGCATCCTGGAGGCCGACCAGCACCGCGGCTTCCGTGTGCCGGAGTACTCCGTCACCGACTACCGGAACATGATCGAGGCCCGCAGCCTGGTCACCGACGGCATGTTCCAGGCCCTCGCCACCGGGCACCCCGCCTTCCGCACCCCGCCGGAGGACCCCCGTACGACGGCCGCGCTGACCACCGTGCGCCGCCGCGGCGAGGAGGCCCAGCGGGCGGCGACGGCCGGCGACCTGACCATCCTCGTCGGCTACGACCTCCGCTTCTGGCGCGAGCTGAGCGCCCTGTTCGGCAATCCCTACCTCGGCGACTTCCTCAACCGCCTGCGCGTCCAGTCCTGGGTGTGCGCCGTACAGCACCTGCTGCGCCTGCCCGACCTGCGCGGCCGTCTCTGGGCCGGGCACACCGACCTGGTCGACGCGCTGGCCCGCCGCGAGGCCGAGACCGCCCGCTCGATCGTCGCCGCCGCCAACGCCCATTCGCTGGCGCTGATGGAACACCTGACCAACGGGTAAGTGACCGGTAGCCTTCCCTGACCACCTTCTGTGTGTGAGGAGCTCTCTTTGGCCTGTGACCTGTGGCTGGTGCCGCTCGTGGACGTGTTGTGCCACACCCCCGACAACCCGTTCGCCGAGGAACTCGCGCAGTACAACAAGGCACTGGCCGAGGCCGCGCTGCCGCCGGTGCCGGTGTACCAGTACATGCCGGGCCTGTCCGGCGAGGTCGCCCCGGTGGCCGGCTTCGACTACGACGCCCTCCACTTCCTGCGCCGCGCCTACCTGCTCCAGGTCTGCGGCCTGCCGGTGACCCCGGTGGACGACCTGGGCGGCGACTACGAGCAGCTGCTGGAGATGTTCGAGTCCACGGCCCAGCAGTCCCACCTGGTCTGGCACTACGACCACGCGGGCGCGTACGTCCCGGTCGACTTCCCCCAGCCGCTGTCCAACGACGAACTGCTGGCCGGCGGCGGTCCATTGGGCTCCTCGCAGACACTGCTGCGCGAGCTGGAGTACGTCGCCCCCACGCTCGGCATCGACCCGGCCAACCCCCCGGCGGCCCCGGCGCCCCCCATGGCCCCCACCGAGCTGGAGGAGCCGGCCGTCCCGGCGCCCTACGACCCCAGCCCCTTCGCCCGCGAACGCCATGTGTGGCTGGGCCTGCACGCGGCGGCGACGCGCTCCCTGGCGCAGGGGTCGATGATCGTGTTCAGCTGAGCGCGTGTGATGTCACCCACTTGGTCTTGCCGTGGGGGAATTGCCTCCCTACGTTCGGTTGCATGTCCCCCCACGGCCCCGCCTTCGACTTCGCCGTCGACCTGAGCGCCCACGAGATGCTCCGGCGTACCCACGTCATGGCCGCCCTCGGCCCCGACTGGGACCCGGCGGCTGCGCTGCGCGGCGAGGAGGAGGCGCGGGCACTGCTGTACTCCGGCCTGGACGCGGAGCAGCAGCGCATCTACGACGAGCTGGTGGCGGCCGGTGTGCTCCCGGCCGGGCGTGACGGCGATGCTGCCGCTTGATCCGCAGGCCGACAGGGGACGGCGCGCCTGGGGCGTGGACTGTCCGCACTGCGACGACCGGGGCGCGTGGCGCTATCTGCTGTCCAACACCGGCAGCCTGCTGCACCTGCAGTGCCCCGCGTGCCACCACGTCTGGACACACGAGACCCATTTCGGCGCCACCCGCTCGGCCGGCTGACTCCGCACCGTCCGCGCCTTGTTCCGGTCCACGCCCCGGACGACCCTCTTCGCGGAACGCCGTGGTCAGAAGACCGGCGTTCCGTCCTGCGTCAGCTTCCAGTTGGTGACCGCGAAGTCGGCCGGGTCGAGGCTCTTCTTCGCCGTCACGTAGTCGATCATCAGCTGGCGGATCTCGTTGGTCGAGCTGTACGCGACCGGCGCCGAGGCGATGTGCGGGTATCCGGAACCGCCGTTGGCACGGTAGTTGTTCACCGCCACGACGAAGACCTGGTCGTCGGCCACCGGAGCACCGTTGTAGGTGAGGTTCTTGATCCTCGACCCCTCGGCCTGCGCGATGTCGATCTCGTAGCCGACGCCCGCCGCCGTGTCGTACATGTAGTCCCAGAAGTTGTCGGCGTTCGTGAGGGTGGCGGTGTCCACCTTCGTGCCGGCCGGGACCTGGTGGTAGTACTTCGCCGCGTACTCCAGGTAGTCCTTGAGCTGGGCGCCCGTCAGCTTACGGCCGTAGAGGGTGTTGTCGTAGATGTAGAGCCCGGCGATGTCCTTGATGGTGACGTTGCCCTTGGGGATGTCCGCCGTGCGGGAGAAGGGCGCCGCCATCGAGATGAGCGGGAGGGCCGCGTCGGACGCCGACAGGCCCGCCTTCACGGACTCCATCTGGACCTTGTGGATGAAGTCCATGATGGGGACGTCCTTCCAGCAGGAGTCCGCCGCCGAGAGATCCTCGGTACACGTGCCGACCGCCGTGTTGACGTACTTCACCACCAGCTCGTGGTCGGCCTCCAGGAGCTTCTTGATCTCCGGGTCCTCATCCACGGTGTTGGGGTTGAGGGTCTGCGCCTTCTTGCTCGTCACCTTCCACTGGCCGTGGTGCAGTTCGAGCTCGAAGTCGAAGACGCTGAGGCGGTAGCCCCAGCAGTACGGCTCGGAGAGGAGGACCTCCTCGCCGGTCTCCGCGTTCTTCACCGTGTAGGACGGGACCTCCACGTGGGTGTGGCCGACCAGGATCGCGTCGATGCCGGGCACCTGCTCGGCCACCAGGTTCGACGCGTTCTCGACGTACGGGAGTTCGTCGCCGTACGACGAGGAGCCGTCCAGGCCCGAGTGGTCCGTCAGGAAGACGACGTCACAGCCCAGGGCGCGCAGCCTCGGCACGTACTTCTTCGCCTGCTCCACCAGGCCCGGGAACACCATCTTCCCGCTGACGTTGTCCTTGTCCCACAGGGCGATGCCGGGGTTGGTGAGGCCCAGGATGCCGACCTTGATGTCGGGGGCACCGGGGACGCGTATGCGCTTCACGGTGTACGGCTGGAAGGCCGGGCGGAGTGTCTTCGCGTCCAGCGCGTTGGCGCCCAGCAGCGGGAAGTGGCACTGCTTCTCGAACTTGCGCAGCACCTCGATGCCGTAGTTGAACTCGTGGTTGCCGAGGGCGGCGGCGTCGTAGCGCATGTGGTTCATGGCCACGGCCATCGGGTGCCTGGGGCCCTTCCTGCCGTCGGTGCCGGTGATCGGGTCGACGCGGGCGAAGTAGTAGGCCAGGGAGGTGCCCTGGATGATGTCGCCGGCGTCGACGAGGAGGACGTGGTCCTCGCCCTTGGCCTCGCGCTGCTGCTTGATGAGGGTGGCCACGCGTGCCACGCCCACCGAGTTGCCCGCCTTGTCGGTGTAGGGGGCGTCCTTGTAGTAGTCCCAGTCGAAGACGTGGCTGTGCAGGTCGGTGGTGCCCAGGATGGAGAACGACCAGGTGCGGGGGTGGCAGTCCCGCTTCTCCTCGGCCGCCTGCGCGGGGGCGGCCGCGACGGTCCCCGCGGCGGCGACGGCCGCACCGGTGACGGCCGACTTCTTCACGAACTCGCGGCGGTTCATGGGACTGAGGGGCATGCGAGGCTCCTGGGAGGGGCGTTGACGCGAGCAGATGGGCATACGGTGCGGAGGCTACCCGCGTAGATGCTGCTCGCGCCCGCGATCGCCGGAAACCAGGAAAAGGTCATGTCCGGGTCAAGGATGGGTCAGTGGGCCGGTTACGGGAACAGTGGGGAAACGGCCGGTGTCAGAGGCGGCCGATGAGCCTTATCTCCGGCGGCCACAGCACCCCGCTCGCCATCAGGAGCGAGGGCCCCAGATGCACCGGGCAGACGTGGAGCGGGGGCAGCTGGTACCGGGCCACCTCGAAGACCGCCGGGTCGAAGCAGTCCGTGCCGTCGGCCAGGCCGCCTTCACCGCCGTACGGTCCCCGGCACCGTGCGTTCCGGCGGACGCTCATACTTCGATTGTCCACCGGAACACACGGTCGTGGTTCCTCTACAGGAACGAGTTGATCTCGATCGTCTCGTCCCGGCCCGGGCCCACGCCGATCGCGGAGATCGGGGCGCCGGACATCTCCTCCAGCGCCTTGACGTAGTTCTGGGCGTTCTTCGGCAGGTCGGAGAAGGACTTCGCCTTGGTGATGTCCTCGGACCAGCCGGGCAGCGTCTCGTAGACCGGCTTCGCGTGGTGGAAGTCGGTCTGCGAGTACGGCAGCTCCTCGACGCGCCTGCCGTCGATCTCGTACGCCACACAGACCGGGATCTCTTCCCAGCCGGTGAGGACGTCCAGCTTGGTGAGGAAGAAGTCGGTCAGGCCGTTCACGCGGGTCGCGTAGCGGGCGATGACCGCGTCGAACCAGCCGCAGCGCCGGTCACGGCCGGTGGTCACGCCCCGCTCGCCGCCGATGCGGCGCAGCGCCTCGCCGTCCTCGTCGAACAGCTCGGTCGGGAAGGGACCGGCGCCGACACGGGTCGTGTAGGCCTTGAGGATGCCGATGACGCGGCTGATCTTCGTCGGGCCCACGCCGGCGCCGGTGCAGGCGCCGCCGGCGGTCGGGTTCGAGGAGGTCACGAAGGGGTACGTGCCGTGGTCGATGTCCAGCAGCGTGCCCTGGCCGCCCTCGAACAGGACGACCTTGTCGTCCTCCAGGGCCTGGTTCAGGATCAGCACGGTGTCGGCGACGTACGTCTCGATCTGCTCGGCGTAGCCCAGCAGCTCCTCGACCACCTGGCTCACGGCGATCGCGCGCCGGTTGTAGAGCTTGGTGAGGATCTGGTTCTTGACGTCGAGGGCCGCCTCCACCTTCTGGGTGAGGATCGACTCGTCGTACAGGTCCTGGACCCGGATGCCGACGCGGTTGATCTTGTCCGCGTAGGTCGGGCCGATGCCGCGGCCGGTGGTACCGATCTTGCGCTTGCCGAGGAAGCGTTCCGTCACCTTGTCGACGGTCACGTTGTACGGCGTGATGATATGCGCGTTACCGCTGATCAGGAGCTTGGACGTGTCGACGCCACGCTCGTTCAGACCGCTCAGCTCGGAGAGCAGGACCGACGGGTCGACGACGACGCCGTTACCGATGACCGGCGTACAGCCGGGAGACAGGATTCCGGAAGGGAGAAGGTGAAGTGCGTACTTCTGGTCGCCTACGACGACCGTGTGGCCGGCGTTGTTGCCGCCCTGGTATCGCACTACATAGTCCACCGAGCCACCGAGCAGGTCGGTTGCCTTTCCCTTGCCTTCGTCACCCCACTGAGCACCGAGCAGCACAAGTGCGGGCACGCGCGTACACCCCTTCCGGGCGGGGCATGTCCATGGTCGGGGACGTGGGCGTAAGGTACACCGCCGCGTGCCACAGCGACCGCCGTTGGTCGCACAACCGTCGGACCGGATGCCCCGGAATAGACGAAGCCCCTGGCGCAATAGCGCAAGGGGCTCTTGCACAAAGATGCTACCCGAGGAAGCGAGGCAGGACCGAGGTGGCGACTTTCGCGATGTCCGAACAGCTGCTGGTGATCATCGATCCGGCGGCACGGCAGACGGACGGGGAGTCCGTACGGATCGCGAAAGACGTGCTCAGCGCGGGTGCGGCGGCCAAGGTGTGTCTGCCGGACGGGCCGGAGGAATTCGCCCGCGCACTGGGCCGCAGGGGTTCGAGACGGCCGGTGGTGGTGGGGGACGACCGGGCGCTGGTCCGGACCGTCACCCTGCTGTACCGCCGGCGGGAGCTGGCCGGATGTGCGCTGTCGGTGGTCCCGGTGGGTGAGACGTCCGTCGCCCGGTCCCTGGGCGTACCGGGCGGAGCGGTGGCGGCGGCGCGGGCGGTGCTGGACGGGGTCGAGCGGCGCCTGGACCTGCTGGTCGACGACAGCGACGGGGTCGTCCTGGGCGCGCTGGGCATCCCGCCGGAGCCGGTGCGGGCGGCTGCCGCACAGCCGGTGCCCGTGGGTTCGGGCCGGGCCTGGTACCGCTCCCTGGCCCGCACCCTGGCCCCCCGCCCGCCCCGGCTCCCCGCCATTCCGGCCCCCGGGCCGTCCCGGCTGCGGGTCGAGGTCGACGGGGAGACGGTGGTGGATCTGGGCCAGCCCGTGCAGGCGGTGTCGGTGACGCCGGGCACGGGCGGTGTGGCCGAGGTGGAGGTACGCCCGCTGTCGGTGGGCGCGGAGGCGACGCCGCTCAGGGCCTCAGGGCGCGCGGTCACGGTGGTGGGCACGGACTTCCGCTACCGCGCGGATGCGGCGGTGTCGGGGCCGGTACGGCGGCGTACATGGCGTGTGCTGGAGGACGCCTGGGGACTGGTGCTGCCGTCGCCGTAAACCCACCCGCGCGCCCCCCAATGGTCTGGTGACAAATATTTAACCGCGCCGACCCCTTCCCGTGCACCCGTGTCGTCCACCATCCTGCTCCATCAGGACCCAGCGACCGGATACTGAGGGGGCCACCCGATGGCAGTGGACGAGGGCGTCGCTCCGGCGGCGGGCACGGCGGACGGCGAAACGGTTCACCGGCTGAAGCCCAACGCAGTGGGCCTGCTCGGCGTGGTGTTCATGGCCGTCGCCACCGCCGCGCCGATCACCGCGATGACCGGCAACGTGCCGTTCATGGTGTCGGCCGGCAACGGGATCGGGGCACCCGCGAGCTATCTCGTGGCAATGGTCGTCCTGGCAATCTTTTCCGTGGGTTTCACATCGATGGCGAAGCACATCACGTCCACCGGCGCGTTCTACGGATTCATTTCGTACGGGCTCGGCCGGACCGCCGGTCTCGCCTCCGGGCTGCTCGCGACCTTCGCGTACGCCGTCTTCGAACCGGCCCTGATCGGCATCTTCTCCACCTTCGCCACGACCACCCTGAAGGACCAGACGGGCGTGCACGTGCCCTGGTGGGCCTTCGCGGTCCTGATGCTCACGATCAACGCGACCGGCACCTGGTTCGGGATCAGCGTCGCCGAGAAGCTGCTGGTGGCGCTGCTGGCGACCGAGGTGACCGTGCTGGCGGCCATGGCGGTGTCCGTCGCCTTCCACGGCGGCGGCCCGCACGGGTTCACCTTCGCGCCGGTCGACCCGGTCAACGCCTTCAAGGGCACGTCCGCCGGCCTCGGGCTCTTCTTCGCCTTCTGGTCCTGGGTCGGCTTCGAGTCGACCGCGATGTACGGCGAGGAGTCCCGCGATCCGAAGAAGATCATCCCCAAGGCTACGATGATCAGCGTCCTGGGCGTCGGCGTCTTCTACGTCTTCGTCTCCTGGATGGCCATCACCGGCAACGGCGAGGCCGAGGCCGTGAAGGCGGCGTCCTCCGCGAACCCGCTCGCGATGTTCTTCCACCCCACCGAGCGCTATGTCGGCCACTGGGCCGTCGACGTCATGCAGTGGCTGATGATCACCGGCTCACTGGCCTGCGGCATGGCCTTCCACAACTGCGCAGCCCGCTATCTGTACGCGCTCGGGAGGGAGGGTGTCCTGCCGTCGCTGAAGCACACCGTCGGCCGCACCCACACCCGGCACGGCTCGCCGCACATCGCCGGCCTGGTGCAGACGGTCGTCAGCGCGGTGCTGATCGGCGCCTTCTGGATCGCGGGCAAGGACCCGTACACCGGCACGTACGTGCTGCTCGCCATCCTCGGCACCATGGCGATCCTCGTCGTCCAGGCCGTGTGCTCCTTCGCGGTGCTCGCGTACTTCCGCTCCCACCACCCCGAGAGCCGCCACTGGTTCCGTACCTTCACCGCACCGCTCGTCGGCGGCGTCGCGATGCTGGCCGTCGTGGCGCTGCTGGTGTCCAACATGGGTGCGGCGGCCGGGCCGGAGTCCGGGTCGGCCGTGCTGAAGGCGACACCGTGGCTGGTGGGCCTGGTCGCGGCGATCGGGGTCGGGTACGCGCAGTATCTGAAGCGGCGGTCTCCGGAGCGGTACGCGTTGTTGGGGCGGACGGTGCTGGAGGAGACGAAGGAACGCTGAGCAGGCAAGCCACCGGCGGTCTTCGATCGGAATCGGTCGGCGATCAGCGAAACGGGTGATCAACCGACCTCGACGCTCAGCCCCTTCAGCCCCCGGATCACAAAGTTCGGCTTCCGCTGCGGCTCCGCAGCCAGGGCCAGGTTCGGGGCCTGCTTCAAGAGGGCCGTCATCGAGGCGGCCAGCTCCATGCGGGCCAGCGGTGCGCCGATGCAGTAGTGGATCCCCGCGCTGAAGGAGATGTGCGGGTTGTCGGTGCGGGTGAGGTCGAGCCGCTCGGGGTTGTGGAAGACCTCGGGGTCGTGGTTGGCGGAGCCGAAGAGCATGGCGATCTCCGCGCCGCGCGGGATCGTCGTGCCGTCGATCTCGATGTCGTCCAGCACCCAGCGTTCGAAGAGCTGGAGCGGAGTGTCGTAGCGCATCAGCTCCTCGATCGCGGAGGGGATCAGAGAGTGGTCGGCGCGCAGGGCGGCCAGCTGGGCGGGGTTGCGGAACAGCGCCCACCATCCGTTCACCGTGGCGTTGACCGTGGCCTCGTGACCGGCGTTGAGCAGCAGGACCGCCGTGGAGATCATCTCCTGCTCGGTCAGCCGGTCGTCGTCCTCGTCATGGGCAGCGATCAGGCCGGAGATGAGATCCTCCCCCGGCTCCTTGCGGCGGGCCGCGATCAGCTCGCGCAGGTACTCCGAGAACTCCACCGAGGCACGGACCGCCTTCGCGGCCGTCTCCTCCGACGGGTTCAGCTCGTACATCCCGCAGATGTCCGCCGACCAGGGGCGCAGCTGGGCGCGGTCCCCCTCCGGGATGCCGAGCATCTCGGCGATCACCGCCACCGGCAGCGGTTCCGCCACGTCGGTCAGCAGATCACCGCCGCCGTTGCGGACGAGCGCGCCCACCAGGTCGCTCGCCAGTGCGCGGACGTACGGCGTGAGCCGCTCCACCGTGCGCGGCGTGAACGCCTTCGACACCAGGCGCCGGATCCGGGTGTGGTCCGGCGGCTCCAGGTCGAGCATGCCGTGGTCGTTGAGGGTGTGGAACGGCTCGTGCTCCGGCGGGGGCGGGGTCCGGCCGAACTCCTCGTCACAGAAGCGGTGCTGATACGTCCGCCCCAGCCGGCGGTCCCGGAGCAGCGCCGAGATGTTCGCGTGGTGCGGGACCAGCCACTGGTCGGTCGGCTCGTACCGGATCACCCGGCCGCGTGCGCGCAGCTCGGCGTAGGCCGGGTACGGGTCGGCGAGGAACGCCGGGTCCCAGGGGTCGAAACCGAGGTCGTGAGAGCCTGCCATGCGGGGAAGCTAACCCGCCGGACCGGGGTCTGGCCAGGGATGCTCAACGCCGGCCTGCGTAGAGGAAGTCGTAGTAGCCCTTCCCGCCGACGAGGACGGACGTGACATGCACCGGCAGGCCCTCGGCGTCGCGCGGGATCTCCTGGGAGGTCTGCCGGGTGAAGCCCAGGGACACGCCGGGGATCACGGGGGACTCGGGCCGGGACCGGTCGACCCACCATCCCCGCGCGGTGGCGCGGCGGAACAGCTCCTCCGCGGGTGTGCCGAAGACGTCGTCCCCGTTGAGCAGGACCCGGGTGCCAGAGGTCCGGCCCTCACCGGGCCACCACAGCTCGATCGCCGTCACCGTGGGGCTGCTCTCCAGCAGGGCCTGTACGCCCACGCCGTCCAGGGACCAGGAGGCCCGCGCCGAAATCCGGCGCCTGGACAATCTGGGCTCACCCCAGCCGGACACCGCCGCGACCGCCTCGTCCAACGTCATGCCCAGACACAGCGGGGCGACTCCGTGCGGTGGGTCGAGTACGAGATCCATGGTCAGGCCACGACCTCCGTGCTCACCAGGACGTACTGGAACCCGGCGTCGTCGAAGTTCACCACGAACCTCCCCGGGGGTCGCTCGGCTCCCTGGCGATGGCTGACGCGGCCCAGCGCCGGCGCGATCCATCCATGTGTACTCCTTACGTCATCTGTACTCCTTACGTCACCTGACGTACCGTCAGCCCGGCGTCACCAGTCGCGCCTCGTACGCGAACACCGCCGCCTGGGTGCGGTCTCTGAGGCCCAGCTTCACCAGGACGCGGCTCACGTGGGTCTTGATGGTCGACTCGGCCACCACCAGCCGCTCGGCGATCTCCGCGTTCGACAGCCCCTGGGCGATCAGGACCAGGACCTCCGTCTCCCGTTCCGTCAGCTCGCCGTAGGCCGCCTGGGCCGCGGGGATCAGGCGCGGGGTGTCGGACAGGCGTGAGAACTCCGTGATCAGGCGTTTGGTGACCGAGGGGGCGAGGAGGGCCTCGCCTGCCGCCACCACCCTGACCCCGTCGGCAAGTTGACGGGCCGAGGCGTCCTTCAGGAGGAAGCCGGAGGCACCCGCGCGCAGGGCCTGGTACACATACTCGTCCAGGTCGAAGGTCGTCAGGACCAGCACCTTCGCCTCCGCGTCCGCCGCCACGATCTCCCGGGTCGCCTCGATGCCGTTCAGCTCGGGCATGCGGATGTCCATCAGGACGACGTCCGGGGCCAGTTCACGGACCTTGTCCACCGCCTCCCTTCCGTTGACGGCCTCGCCGACGACTTCGATGTCCGGCATCGCGTTCAGCAGGACCGAGAAGCCCTCGCGGACCATCATCTGGTCGTCCGCGATCAGTACGCGGATCGTCATGCCCCACCCTCGATCGCCGTGCCCGCGGCCGGCACCGGCAGGAACACCGTCACCTCATAGCCGCCCTCCCCGGTCGGGGCCGTCGTCATCTCACCGTTCAGCATGGAGACTCGTTCCCGCATACCGGTGATGCCGTGACCGGCGCCCGGCGAGGGCTGGACGAGGTGCGGTGCGGGCGGCGGGCCGTTGACTATGCGCAGGCCCAGGCCGCCGAGGACATAGCCGATCTCCACGCGGGCACTCGCTCCCGGTGCGTGCCGCAGGGTGTTGCTGAGGGCCTCCTGAACGATCCGGTACGCCGACAGCTCGACCCCCTGCGGCAGTTCACGCACCGCGCCGGTCACCGCCTTGTCGACCGTGAGGCCGGCCTCCCGCACATTGGCCAGCAGCCCGTCCAGGTCGGCCAGGGTCGGCTGCGGGGCGTCCGGGGCCTCGTAGTCCTCGGCACGGACCACTCCGAGGACCCGGCGCAGCTCGGTCAGGGCCGCCACCGCGTTCTCCCGGATGGTGACGAACGCCTTCTCCAGCTCCTCCGGCGGGTTCTCCACCCGGTAGGGCGCGGCCTCCGCCTGGATGGCCACCACCGACATGTGATGGGCGACCACGTCATGCAGCTCACGGGCGATGGTCGTGCGCTCCTCCAGCAGCGTGCGCCGCGAGCGCTCGTGCGCGGTCACCGTCTGCTGCGCGGTCACCTCCCGCTCGGCCTGCCGGCGTATGTGCCGGACCGTGACGGCCAGCAGGATGAATGCCGAGAGGATCAGCATGGGGGACACGTCGGTCTCGTAGTGGTCGGAGCCGAAGGCGGCATCGAACCAGACGCCGTACACCGCGGTGAGCGCCCACATCCAGGCCGCGGTGCGCGGGCGGGTGCGCAGTGCCACGACGGCGAGCACCGTCAGGTGGGAGACGAAGCTGCTCGGCAGCCACGGCCAGCTGTCCCAGTCGCTGCCGGTGACCGCGGTGGCGGTGGTCGCCGCGAGCGACAGCCAGAACGCCCCGGCCGGACGCGCCAGGGTCAGCAGCACCGGGACCAGCGCCAGCAGCGCGCGCAGCAGGGCCCTGAGCCCCCCGTAGTTGTCCGCGAAGCCGACGAGCGCCGCCAGCACGCCCACGGCTGCCACCGTCGCGTGCGGGGCCCAGGCCGCGTACTCCCTCATCCGGCCGGGCAGCCGGCGGGTGAGCGGGCCGTCCACGGACATGGGCGGCAGCGGCCGGTAGGCGAAGGGGTTCCGGCAGAGGTCCTGCCGCAGCCCGCGCAGGGCGTCCGCGGCGAGCCGGAACTCCGGGCTGCGCGGCCGGCCGGCCGGCCCCTGCGGAGTCGTCTGCGTGTGCGTCGTCTGGGTCACGTACGCAACGGTAGGCGGGGGCGGGGCCCCGGTCGTCACCTTGCAGAGGGGTCCTCGTGGATCCCTCTCAGGTACTACGGGTCTCCGCAGGGTCCGGTGAGGGACCGGTGGCTTTCAACGGCCGCCGGGGCGGACCAGGCCGGACTCGTAGGCGAAGACCGCCGCCTGGGTGCGGTCGCGCAGGCCCAGCTTCACCAGGATCCGGCCCACGTGCGTCTTCACGGTCTGCTCGGCCACGACCAGCCGCTCGGCGATCTCCGCGTTCGACAGGCCCTGGGCGATCAGCGCCAGTACCTCCGTCTCCCGTTCGGTGAGGTCACCCACGCGCTGCTTGAGCGGGGCCCGGGGACTGCCGTCCAGGCGGGAGAACTCGGCGATGAGGCGGCGGGTGATGCCGGGTGCCAGCAGGGCGTCACCCGCGGCCACGACCCGTACCGCCTCGGCCAGCTGGTCCGCGGAGGCGTCCTTGAGCAGAAAGCCGGAGGCCCCGGACCGCAGCGCCTCGTACACGTACTCGTCCAGGTCGAACGTGGTCAGCACCAGCACCCTGACGGCCGGGTGGTCGGCCGTGATCCGGCGGGTCGCCTCGATGCCGCCGAGTTCGGGCATCCGGATGTCCATCAGCACCACGTCCGGCGCCAGTTCGGCGGTCCGGGCGATCGCGTCGCGGCCGTCCACCGCCTGTCCGACCACCTCGATGCCGGGCTGGGTGTTGAGCAGCACGGTGAAGCCCTGCCGGACCATCTGCTGGTCGTCGGCGATGAGTACGCGGATGGTGCCGGCGCCGCTCGTCATGGGGTCGGTTCTCCTGTCGGGGCTCGGTGCTCGGTGCTCGGTGCTTGCCGGGTCGGGTGCAGTGGGACGAGGGCCGGGGTCGGGGTCAGGGCGGCCCAGGAGGTGGCGGTCCCGTCGGTTCGGGGGCGTCGCCCCGGGGGAGGAACGCCACCACCACGAAGCCGCCGTCCCGGGCCGGCTTCGCCTCGACACTCCCGCCCAGCATCGCCGCCCGCTCCCGCATGCCCAGCAGGCCGTGACCGCCGCCCGGGGTCGGCAGGGCCGGACGGCTGGGGCGGGAGTTGCTGACACTCAGGTATATGCCGTTGGGGAAGTGGGCGATGTCCACGCGCACCTTCGCGCCCGGCGCGTGCCGCAGGACGTTGCTCAGCGCCTCCTGGACGATCCGGTACGCGGACAGCTCCACCCCGGGTGAGTAGCCACGGGGGTCGCCCTCCTCGGCCTTCACCACGTCCACGCCCGCCGCCCTGGTGTTCTCGAGCAGGGAGTCCAGACGGGCGAGGTTCGGCTGCGGGGCGTCGGGGGCCGGGCCGGTACCGGGAGCGGACAGGCGAGAGATGTGCTCGGCCTCCGGTTCGTCAGGGCTCTCGGAACGCAGGACGCCGAGCACGCGGCGCAGCTCGGTCAGGGCCTCCAGGGCGTTGTTGCGGATACCCGCGAGGTTCTCCTTGAGCTCCTCCGTGGGGTTCTCCACCAGGAGGGGAGCCACCTGGGCCTGGATGGAGATCACCGACATGTGGTGGGCGACCACGTCGTGCAGCTCCCGGGCGATACGGCTGCGCTCCTCCAGGAGGGTGCGACGGGCCCGCTCCTCCGCCGTGATCGTCGTCTGCTGGACCAGTTCGGTACGGGCCTCGCTCCGACTGCGCAGGGCGGCGCCGATGACGGTGGCGACGGCGAACAGGCCGATCGCCACCTTTCCCGTCGGGGTGTAGAGCCGCGCTCCTATGCCGCCCTCGATGAGGAAGGTGACCAGGGCGGTGGCGCCGAGCGCGGCAACCGTGCCGCGGACGCGGGCGCGCAGGGCGAGGAGCAGTAGTACCACCATGTGGGCCAGCAGAACGGGCGTTGACCAGGGCCAGGTCGGACTGGACAGCTGAAGCAAGGGCGCCATCATCTGCTGCCGGGCGAGCAGCGCGGTGACAGCGGCGGCTGCCAGCGACAAGGCCCAGGCGGGGGCGGGGCGCCACAGGGCCAGGACGATGGCGGCGCCCTGCAGGGACGTGCACAGGAGGGCCACGGCGGTGGCGAGGCCGTAGCTGTTGGACAGCTCCTCGGCGCCCGCGCCGAGTATGGCCAGGGCCGCATAGAAGGTCAGCAGATAGGTGAGCAGCCGGAGCCAGCGGTACTTGGAGAAGGGGGGCGACTGGGAGGAGGGGTTCTCCCCCAGCCAGGCACGGAGGCGGGCGGCACGGGAAGGAGGAGTGGCCGGGCCGGACTCGTCCTCGGCCGGGGAGTCGGGTGAGGTCGCGGGCGGGGCGCCGTCGGGGTGCTCGGTCGGGTTCTCGGGTTCCGCGGACATCACGGACGTCACTCTAGGCATGGTGCGGGGACCTCGCTGGCGGCACATGGCGGCGGACCACGTGCGACGTACGGTCGCGGGGGCGGCGGGGGCCCTGCTCGTGGTGCCGGAAGGCCGTCCAGCACAGGGCCAGGGTCAGGGTGAAGACAGGGAGCCAGGCAAGGCGGGAGGCCACCCAGGTGAGGGAGTCGGGGGTGGTGTGCAGGCCGGGCAGGCGGCCGGCCAGGAGCGCCGTCGCCGTGGTGGCCATCATGGCCGTCTGGTGCCAGAGGAAGATCGTCATCGCGGAGAGGTTGACGAAGGCCGTCGCCGCCCAGGCCAGGGGCCGGGTCATCGCGCGGCGCAGACGGTCACGGAGCAGGAGGGCGAGGCCGCACTGGGCCAGGCCGAAGGTGACGGCCGCCAGGGTCGGGGGGTTGAGGTTGGATATCGGCGCGCCGGGGACGCCGACCATGGACGCCGGGTAGCCCGCGCAGGTGATGAGCAGGGCCGTGGCCGCCGTACCGCCGAGCAGCAGGGCCCGGCCCGAGCGGCGGCTCGTCAGCTCGCCCCGGGCCCAGGCGGCGCCCAGGGCGTACGGGACCAGCCAGCCCGCCGGCAGGTTCAGCCAGCCGAGCCAGGACGGGCCGAGGTGCAGGCCGAAGCGGAGCAGGTCCACGTGCAGGACGACGGCGAGCGGCCAGAGTGGGTTGAGGCGCGCGACGAGGGGGGTGGCGGCCGTGAGCGCGGCGAAGACCAGCAGGAACCACAGCGGGGACAGCGCCAGTGTGAGCAGCGTGTGGATCGTGGACAGGGGCGTGCCGGTGAGGAGGAGGGTCACCGTCGCCGCCGTCCACAGGGTGAGCAGCGCGGCCACCGGGCGCAGGAGACGGGTCAGACGGGCCCGCAGCCAGGCGGCGTAACTGGCGCCTTGGTTGCGGGCCGAGGCCAGGCTGCGTGTCGCCACCTGGCCGCCGACCAGGAAGAACACGGCCAGTGTCTGGAAGAGCCAGGAGACCGGGGCGAGCCAGGGCATGTGCTGCAGCGGGCTCGCCGTGTGCAGGCCTCCGTCCTGTGCGACCAGCGCCGTCACCAGCCAGTGGCCGAGGACGACACCGAGGATCGCGAGGGCGCGCAGGGCGTCGATCGCACGGTCCCGGGATGCGGGGGTGGCGGTGTCGACCTGGTGGGCGGCTCGGCGCAGGGCGTGCAGGGGTGCGCGGAGGGCTGTGCGGAGGTTGGGCCGCGGGGCGTGGGGGGTGGTGCGGTGCGCGCTTGCGGTCTGCTCAGGCACGGGTCACCTCCGAGGTTTCGCCGAGGGTGATCCGGGCCAGGTTGGCGAGGGAGGCCGAGCCCGGGGTGAAGTAGCCGCTGTGGTCGGTGCCGGCCGCGTCGAAGACCCGGGCGCCGAAGGCGCGGGAGACCGGGTCGGTGCCGAAGCCGAAGGTGGTGCCGAAGAGGTGGGCGCGGACGTGCGGCACGTGCTCCACCCAGTCGTCGCTGCCGCGGGCCGCCCAGATCCGGGCGCGGGTGTGCAGGGCGGCGGCCGAGTCGGCGCCGGTGCCGGGGCTGCCGACCAGGGCGATGTCGTCCGCGTCCAGGCCGGGGGCGGCTTTGCCGCAGACGACCGAGCCGTAGGAGTGGCAGAGCAGGGAGATGTGTGTCCGGGGCGGGGTTGCCGCACGCAGCTGGCGTACGAAGGCGCGCAGGCGGGGGGCGGCTTCGTCGGCGCGGGTGGTGGTGGTCACCGTGCTGCTGACGGTGGCCGGGGTCGCGTAGCCGAGCCAGGCGATGACGGCGACGTGGGTGTGCCGGGGTGCGCGGTGGGTGAGGTCCGTGTAGAGGGCGGTGGCCGCCTTGTGGAAGCGGGCGTAGGTGTCCAGGGAGGTGTCCGAGCCGGGGACCAGGACCGCGAGGTGGTCGGCGTGGGCGAGGTCGCCGAGGACCTCGGTGGCCTGGCCTGCGCCTCGGCCGTCGAAGATGAGGAGGTGACGGGACGGGGAGGCGAGTGCCTGGTCGGCGGTGGCGCGGTGGGGGGCGCCGTGGGTGGCTGCCATGCGGGCGGCCTGGGCGGCGTCGGCCCGGTTGGTCTCGTAGGTGGTGGGGAGGGTGGTGGCGGTGAGCGGGGGGAGGGTCGCGGGGGTGGGGGCGGGGATCTGGGGGCGGGCCGCGCCGGAGAGGGGGGCGGCTATGGCTGCGGTGAGGAGGGTGGCGAGGAGGGTGCGGCGCCATTTCTCCGGGCGGCGGGTGGGGCGGGGGCCGTCGGGGTTCGGGGGCGGGTCGTGCGGGTGGCCCTCGTGGGACGGGATCGCCGTCGGCGGCTGCCCGTTCGCGGGAAGAGAGGCTGTGGTCCGGGGCGGCTGTGTATGCGTCGGGTGGTCGGCGTGCCCCATGGGCGGGTTCCTTTCAGGTCGCCCGGCCATCGGGCTTCTCCGGAAAGGAAGTTAGGGATCGGGGGCTGTCGTCGGCGTCCCGCCAGGGAGCTGTCCTGCGGGGTAGCTCTCAGGTACTACGGGTATCACCGGGTGCCGGACACGAGCCGTCACCACGCCAGTTGGGCGATCTCCTCCGCCACCACCGCGCACGCGTCCGCCGCCGGGTCGATCAGCGGGAAGTGGCCCACGTCCTCCAGCAGCGTCAGGCCCACGACCTCCCCGGCCTTCGCCGCCGCGTCCGCGTAGGACTCGGCCACCGCCTGCGGCACCACCCGGTCCGTACGCCCCTGGACGAGCGTCGTCGCGATGCCCGTCGGGAGGAGCAGGACGGGGTCGGCGTAGGGGCGGCGCCCGGCGAACGCGTCGTGGCCGCCGAGGAGTTGCAGGCTGGCGTTGCCGCACACGTCCAGTTTCTCGGCGACCTCGAAGTCCGCGATCGGGGCGAGCGCGACGACCCCGCGCAGCGGCGCCGGCCGGCCGGTGCGCCAGGGTGCGTCCGCGGGCAGGACGTGGCGGGCCGCGGCCCACAGGGCGAGGTGGCCTCCGGCCGAGTGGCCCGTCAGCACGGTGCGGCGCGGGTCGGCCTGCGGGAGCGCCTCGCGGATCAGGGCGGGGAGGGCGTCCAGGGCGGCCGCGACGTCGTCGAAGGTGTCGGGCCAGCGGCCGGCCGCAGGGGTGGCGTCATCCCCGTCGCCCGTGCTTGGTCCGGGGACCAGGGGCTCGCCGCCGCGCCGGTACTCGACGTTGGCCACCGCGAAGCCCCTGCGGGCCAGGCAGTCCGCGAAGGGCGTGATGTGACGCCGGTCGTAGCGGGCGCGCCAGGCGCCGCCGTGCAGGACCACCACCACCGGGGCCGGCGCGTCCGACGCGGTCCGGGGTGCGTAGAAGTCGATCACCTGGTCGGGGTGGCTGCCGTACGCGGACGTGACGTCGGGGTCGACCGGGGGGTGCGAGAAGGCCGACTCCTCCTCGGCGGCAGCGCGGGCTGCTGCGGCGTCGTCCGGCATGCTTCAACCTCTCAGCGATGGAACGCGTCCGGCGGACCCAGTAAGACGGACCAGGTGGAGACAATCGGCCGTCGGCGGGACGGTACCAGGCCGGTGACGTGCGCGGACACGGACGTCCGCGGTGCCTCTGGACCGACGCCACGCGGCGGAGCGACGGTCGTTCAGCAGCTTCCGCACAGCGGCACGGTCACCACGCTGCCGGCCCGCGCAGATCCCCGCGGGGCCGCGCGAGCAGACGGCTGCGCGGGAACGGACGCGGGTGCAGCGGCGGCGGCCCTCCCGCGTCCGTGGCCTGCCCGGGGCGCCTACGCCCCGCCGAGCACCTCCCCCAGCACCCGCGCCGCCCGCTCCACGTCCGCGAACCCCACGTACAGCGGTGTGAAACCGAAGCGGAGGACGTCGGGTGCCCGGAAGTCACCGACCACCCCCCGCCCGATCAGCCGCTTCATGGCATCCCCCGCGTCCGCGCACCGCAGCGCCACCTGACTGCCGCGCTCCTCATGGGCCACCGGCGTCAGACACTCGACGCGCCCCTCGGGCACATACGCCGCGACGCACTCCAGGAAGAAGTCGGTCAGCGCCAGCGACTTGGCGCGCACCGCGTCGACCGGCACCCCGTCCCAGACCTCCAGCGCCGCTTCCAGCGCCAGCATCGACAGGATGTCCGGCGTGCCCACGCGCCCCCGCAGCGCACCGGGCGCCGGGGCGTACCCCGGCCGCATCCCGAAGGGCTCCGCATGCGAGTTCCAGCCCGGAAGCGGGGAGTCGAAGCGGTCCTGGAGCGAGCGGCGGACGTACAGGTACGCCGGTGAACCGGGGCCGCCGTTCAGGTACTTGTAGGTGCAGCCGACCGCGAGGTCGACGCCGTGCTCGTCCAGGCCCACCGGCAGCGCGCCGGCACTGTGGCACAGGTCCCAGACCGCGAGGGCACCGGCGGAGTGGACGGCCGACGTCAGCGACGGCAGGTCGTGGAGGCGGCCGGTGCGGTAGTCGACGTGGTTGAGCAGCACCGCGGCCGTACGGCCGGTCAGCGCGGCGGGCACCTCGGCCGGGGTCACGGCACGCAGGGTGCGGCCGGTCATGCGGGCCGCCGACTCGGCGATGTAGCCGTCCGTGGGGAACGTCGTGGCGTCCACCAGGATCTCGGTGCGGTCCTCGCCCGCCATCCGTACCGCCGCGACCAGTGCCTTGAAGACGTTGACGCTGGTGGAGTCGCCGACGACGATCTGCCCGGCCGCCGCGCCGACCAGCGGGGCGATCCGGTCGCCGATCCGCTCCGGCGCCGTCCACCAGCCGCTCTCCTCCCAGGAGCGGATGCGCAGCTCGCCCCACTGCCGGCGGACGACGTCCGCCACGCGGTCGGGTACCTGCGCGGGCAGGGCACCCAGGGAGTTCCCGTCCAGGTAGACGACGTCGTCGAGGTGGAAGCGGTCCCTGAGCGGCGCCAGCTGGTCCGCCGCGTCCAGCTTCTCCGCCCGCAGGAAAAGCTCAGACATGGGACCTCGCCGTCCACAGCTCCGGGAACACGTTCTTGCGGGCGCGCTTCTCCAGCCAGGCCACGCCGGCCGAACCGCCCGTGCCGGGCTTGGCGCCCATCGCGCGGCGGGTGGCGACCAGGTGGTCGTTGCGCCAGCGCCAGACCAGTTCGGCCACGTCGGTCAACGCCTCGCCGAGCCGGGCGAGTTCATCGCCCTCGTCCCCCGCGTAGACGGCGGTCCAGGCCGCCTCCACGGCGTCCGAGTGCTCGTAGCGCCCGGAGACGTCCCGGCGCAGGACCGAGGCCGGGATCGGGTGGCCGCGGCGGGCGAGGAGGCGTACGACCTCGTCGTACAGGCTCGGCTCGTGCAGGGCCTTCTCCAGTTCCGCGTGGACGCGCGGGGCGCCGCGGTGCGGGACGAGCATGGACGCGGACTTCTCGCCGAGCAGGAACTCCATGCGGCGGTACATCGCCGACTGGAAGCCGGAGCCCTCGCCGAGGGCGCTGCGGTACGCGTTGAACTGCGCCGGGGTGAGCTGGCCGAGCGGCTTCCAGGAGGCGTTCAGCGCCTCCAGCTCCCGTACGGAACGCTTCAGCGCGGCGATCGCGGTCGGTACGTCGTCCGAGCGCAGGGCGTTCGCCGCGGTCTCCCACTCGTGCACGATGACCGTGAACCACAGCTCCATGACCTGGGTCGTCACCAAGAAGACCATCTCTCCGGGATCGTCGGAGAGGGTGTGCTGGAGATGGGTGAGCACGTCCGCCTTGACGTAGTCCTCGTACGGCGTCGTACCCGCGAAGTCGAGATGCGGGGTCTCGGGCTCGGCCTCGGGAAGGGGATGAGCCTGTTGGGACATCGCTGTCTCCTGTTGTTACTCCGGGTAGCGGTCCGCCCCTGCCGATTCCGGCACGGGGGCCCCGGTCCCCACCCGGAATCCTCCGCAATCGCCTCGGCTACGGCAAGGCCCGTCTGCTGCCAGACGGGCCACACCGGTGACTGCCGTCGGCTAGCCCAGGGTCTGGGCCGCCGTCGGCGAGGAGTCCTTCAGGAACTGCGAGCAGCGCTCGTACTCCTCCTGCTCGCCGATCGCCTGCGCGGCACGGGCGAGGGCGTGCAGGGCCCGCAGGAAGCCGCGGTTCGGCTCGTGCTCCCAGGGGACCGGGCCATGGCCCTTCCAGCCGCCTCGGCGCAGGGCGTCCAGGCCGCGGTGGTAGCCCGTACGGGCGTAGGCGTACGACTCCACGACCGCGCCGCGCTCGAACGCGTCGTCGGCCAGCTGGGCCCAGGCGAGGCAGGAGGTGGGGTACTTGGCGGCGACGTCCGCCGGCGCGGTGCCCTGCGCGAGGAGCTCACGGGGTTCCGGGTCGTCGGGGAGGTGGGTGGGAGGCGGGCCGCCGAGGAGGTTCTGGTGAATCGTCATGGGTTCAGTTTCCCGCACAGGCGCATATGCGGGCCCGCCCCGCGGGGAACCGACGGCCGAAAGCCGCCCCTAGCCACCCCTCAGCTCCCCCTCCAGGGGCGGCGTCGTCACATTGCCGTGGGTCCGGCACTCCGGGCGCAGGCAGCCCCGGGACGGCCGTCGGACCAGGGTGAACGCGAGGGCCGAGCCCAGCAGCAGCGTCCCCGCCAGCATGGGCATCGCCCGGTCGAACGCCGCGTCGAACGCCGTGGGCAACCGGTAGGCCTCCGGCCCCATCCCCGCCAGCAGAGGCAGCGCCGCGACCGCGATCAGGCCCGCCGCCCGGGCCGCCGCGTTGTTGATGCCGCTGGCCAGGCCCGCCCGGGTGGCGTCGACAGAGGCGAGGACCGTGGCCGTCAGCGGGGCCACCAGGGTGACCATCCCCGCCCCCATCACCAGCAGCGCCGGCAGGACGTCCGTCAGGTAGTCCGCGTCCGGCCCCACCCGCAGCATCAGCAGCATCGCCGCCGCGCAGAGCAGTGGGCCGACGGTCAGCGGCAGCCGGGGCCCCGTGCGGTCGGCCAGGGCGCCGGAGCGGGCGGAGAACAGGAGCATCAGGGCCGTGACCGGCAGCAACGCCGTACCGGCCGCCAGCGGTGAGTAGCCCGCCACCACCTGGAGCTGCAGCGCGGTGAGGAAGAAGAAGCCGCCGAACGCCGCGTACACGCACAGGGTGACCAGATTGACCGCCGTGAACCGGCGCGAGGCGAAGATGTCCGGCGGGAGCATGGGGTCGGGGCGGTGGCGTTCGACGTACACGAAGGCCACCGCCGCGGCCAGGCCCGCCACCCCCGTCAGGGGCACCGCCAAGGAGCCCGACCGCGCCTCGATCAGCGCGTACGTCAGCAGCGCCAGCGCCAGGGCGCCCAGCATCGCGCCGAGGACGTCGAAGCGGCCCCCGCGGTCCCCGGCGGACGACTCCGGCACATGCCGCACCGCGACCGGCACGCACAGCAGCGCCAGGGGGACGTTCAGCAGGAACACCCAGCGCCAGCCGGGACCGGCCACCAGCCAGCCGCCCAGGAACGGGCCGACCGCCGCGCCGATCCCGCCGAAGCCGGACCACAGGCCGACGGCCCGGCTCCGGTCGTCGGGGTGGAAGGACGCCTGGATGAGCGCGAGGGAGCCGGGGGTGAGGAGCGCGCCGCCGACGCCCTGCAGGGCACGAGCGGCGATCAGCACCGGCGGGTTCGGCGACAGGCCGCACAGCAGGGACGCCACCGCGAACCACACCACGCCCAGCACGAAGACCTTCCGGCGGCCGTGGCGGTCCCCCAGGGAACCGCCCAGCAGGATCAGACCGGCCAGCGTGACCATGTACGCGTTGACCGTCCACTGCAGCGCGGCCAGGCTCGCGTCCAGGTCGCGGCCGATGCGCGGGAGCGCCACGTTGACGACGGTGGAGTCCAGCATGGCCATGCTGGAGCCGAGGACCGTGGTGAGCAGGATCCACTTGCCCTGGGGCGAGGCCAGCCGGACGTCGGGCACGTCCCCAGGTATACAGCGGGCCCGGCGGCAAGGACAGCCGCCGGGCCCACCGCGAGGACGTACCGCTTACTTGATCTTGTTGCCCGCCGAGCGCAGGTTCTGCGTGGCCTCGACGACACGCGCGGCCATGCTCGCCTCGGCCAGCTTGCCCCAGGTGCGCGGGTCGTAGGCCTTCTTGTCGCCGACCTCGCCGTCGACCTTCAGGACGCCGTCGTAGTTCTGGAACATGTGGGCGGCGACCGGACGGGTGAACGCGTACTGGGTGTCCGTGTCCAGGTTCATCTTCACGACGCCGTTCTCCAGCGCGGTGAGGATCTCCTGCTCGGTGGAGCCGGAGCCGCCGTGGAAGACGAAGTCGAACGGGGACGCCTTGCCGAACTTGGCGGCCACGCCGTCGTTCAGCTCCTTCAGCAGGTCGGGGCGGAGCACGACGTTGCCCGGCTTGTACACGCCGTGCACGTTGCCGAAGGAGGCGGCCAGCAGGTAGCGGCCCTTCTCACCCAGGCCGAGGGCCTCGGCGGTGCGGATCGCGTCCTCGACCGTCGTGTACAGGGAGTCGTTGATCTCGTGCGAGACGCCGTCCTCCTCGCCGCCGGTCGGGGTGATCTCCACCTCCAGGATGATCTTGGCGGCGCGGGTGCGCTCCAGCAGCTCCTGGGCGATGGCGAGGTTGTCGGCGAGGGTCTCGGCGGAGCCGTCCCACATGTGGGACTGGAAGAGCGGGTTCCTGCCGGCCTTCACCCGCTCCTCGGAGACCGCGATCAGCGGACGTACGTACCCGTCGAGCTTGTCCTTCGGGCAGTGGTCGGTGTGCAGCGCGATGTTGACCGGGTACTTCTCGGCGAGGATGTGCGCGTACTCGGCGAGGGCGACCGCGCCGGTCACCATGTCCTTGCTGTACTGGCCGCCGAGGAACTCGGCGCCGCCGGTCGAGATCTGGACGATGCCGTCGCTCTCCGCCTCCGCGAAACCGCGCAGCGCCGCGTTCAGGGTCTGGCTCGAGGTGACGTTGATGGCCGGGTAGGCGAACTTGCCTGCCTTCGCCCGGTCGAGCATCTCGTTGTAGACCTCGGGGGTTGCGATGGGCATCTGTCCGCTCCTTGGTGTTGCGGGTCGGCTTGGTGCGTTACGGCCCTGACCTAGACCTGGGGGTTCGACGTCGTCGTCGGCCCCATCTTTCCAGACATGGACCGCTGGTCCATGCGCCGGTCAAGTCCAGGTCAATCCCGCGTGTCAGTCCAGACCCAGTTCATCCTTCGAGAAGGCGAACCGGTACGGAACACCCGCGCCGGCCTCGATCTTCTCGGCGGCGCCGGTCGCCCGGTCCACGATGGTCGCGACGGCGACGACCTCCGCGCCGGCCTCGCGCACGGCCTCCACCGCGGTGAGCGGGGAGCCGCCGGTGGTGGAGGTGTCCTCGACCACGAGCACGCGCCGCCCCGCGATGTCCGGGCCCTCCACGCGCCGCTGCAGACCGTGCGCCTTCGCGGCCTTCCGTACGACGAACGCGTCGAGCTTCTTCCCGCGGGCGGCGGCGGCGTGCAGCATGGCCGCGGCGACCGGGTCGGCGCCCATGGTGAGGCCGCCCACCGCGTCGAAGTCCAGGTCGGCGGTGAGATCCAGGAGCACCTGGCCGACCAGCGGGGCGGCCTCGCCGTCGAGGGTGATGCGGCGCAGGTCGACGTAGTAGTCGGCCTCCAGACCCGACGACAGGGTCACCTTGCCGTGCACCACGGCCTTGTCCTTGATCTGCTGCAGCAGCGCGCCACGTACGTCCGTCATGCCGACCAGCTTAAGGGCGCCGCCAGCTCCAGGTCGTCGTCGCCTCCAACGGCTCCAGCGGGGTGACCAGGCGCGGAAGGGTGTTCAGGCCGTTCGGCGGACCGGTCTGCGGCTCCACGCACACAGCCTCGGCCTGCTCGTCGTAGACGACCACCCACTCCTCTCGGCTGGCCACTCTCAGCTCCAGCTGCCCCGGCCAGGTGAGGGTGACGTCGACGCCGCCGGGCATGCCGAAGCAGTCGTCCCAGGGGCCGGGCTCCGGGTCGATCCGGTTGCCGGTCGGCAGATGGTCGTCCCCGCGTTCCTCCTGCCAGGCGGGCTTGAAGTCGAGCGTGACGTCCTCGCCGCCGAGGTTCCGGTTGAACCACGGATGCCAGCCGATCTGCGCCGGGAAGGAGTCGTCGTACGTCTCCACGGACATCGTCAGCGTCAGGCTGTCCTCGGCGAGCACGACGCTCTGGGTGACGCGGCCGGGGTGCGGCCAGGGGGCGACCAGCTCGTACGTCATCACCGCCTCGTTCTCCGAGGCGCGCGCGGTGCGCCAGGCGCCGTCGCGGGCGGTGCCGTGGATGGCGTGGGGCGGGGAGTTGAGCGGCATCTGACGGACGGTGCCGCCGTCCAGGAAGCGGCCGTCCCGGGTGCGGCCGCACCAGGGCACCATCGGGAAGCAGCCGTAGTGGGGGCCTTGCCTCAGCAGTTCGAGGGAGCCGAGCCTGAGGCTGCCGATACGGCCGCCGTTGGCGGGGCTGACGAGAACTTCCGCCTCGCCCGCGGTCAGCGTGATGTCTTCGTTACTCACGGGAAGAGGCTACTGGGGAAGGGTGCGCTTGTGGTCGGCGGCGGCGCCGTCGTGGCTGGTCGCGCAGTTCCCCGCGCCCCTGCACGCGCTTTTCGCTCAGCGGCGTTTGCGCAGTGCCCTTCCTGCGACGATCGCCGACGCCACGACCAGCGCCGCCGCCGGTGCCGCCCAGCGCAGTGCCGAGGTCGCTGTCACCGTCTGCGGGGCCGGAACCGGTGCGTAGCGCCCCCGCGGAGGCGCGTGGTCGACCTCCTCGGCGCTGCGGCCGATCATCGTCCGGCGCGCGTGCGCGGCCTCGGCGGGCGGCTCACCGGTGTCGGCGAAGTCCTCCGAGAGACGGTCGGCGGCCGACTCCTGCTCCTGCTGCCGCTGGGCCCGCTCCTCCGCCCGCTCCGCCTGCTCCGAAGCCTCCGTCGGCTTCTCCGGGCTCTCCGGGCTCTCTGCCAGGTTCTCCACGAAACGGTTCAGCAGACGGGTCGCCGCCGCGCTCACCGCGTCCGGCGGGAGTTCCGCGATGCGGCCGTCCGCCGCCGCCGTGCCCTCGGCCGTGACCGTCGTACCGCCCCCGGTGCCCGCGAGGCGCAGGGTGAGGGTGAGTTTCACGGCACCGGTGCCGCGGGCCTCGGTGGCTTCGGCCTCGACGGCGTACGTGCCGTCCTCCCGGGCCACCACCCGTGCCGAGCCGCGGTAGGTGACGGAGTGTCCGCCGACGCGCAGTTTCAGGCGTCCGGCGACGGGTTCGGCACCGGCGTCCTGTTGCAGGCCGGGGATGGCGCGGGCGACCTGGGCGGGATCGGCGAGGGCGGCCCTGAGCGGCTCGACCGGGACCGGGACGAAGACCTGGTGCTCCATGTCCGCTGAGCCTACCCAGGTGTGACCGGAAAGTACCCTCACGGAAACCGGCTCCTCACCACCGGCTGCCGGTCCGGCTCCTCAGTACCGCGGGTGCACCAGCGTCGATGCCGGCAGATCCCCGATCCGCGTCCGTGCCGCCGCCCTCCCGTCCGCCGTCAGGCCGCGCTGGGTCAGCGTGCGCGCATGCCAGGACCCCAGCCGCAGCGGTGGCGGAGTGTGTCCCGCAGCCGCCAGCAGGAACCCCCAGTCGTGCGGGGCCGCGGGCGCACCGGCCGAGCGGTCGGGGCCGGCCGGGAAGCCTGAGTCGTGGCCGAGGACCCGGTAGGGGGCAGCGGCGAAGCCGGCCGCGCGCAGGGTCGCGGCCACCGTCCAGAAGGCGAGGGGGCGGGTGGTGACGGACCCGGCGTGCACGACGAGCCGGCCGCGGGGGGCGAGGACGCGGCGGGTCAGGCCGTAGAACTCCTGGGAGTACAGCTTGGTGCTGGCGGTGATCCCGGGGTCGGGGAGATCGGCGATCACGACGTCGTACGACCGTCCCCGTGCCCCGCGCAGCCAGCCGAGCGCGTCGGCCGTGGTGGTGTGCAGGCGGGGGTCGGCGTAGGCGTGGCCGTTGGCGGCGGTGAGGCCGGGGTCGTGGCGGGCCAGGCGGACCAGGCCGGCGTCGAGTTCGACGAGGTCGACGCGGCGCACTCCGGGCCGGCGCAGCACCTCGCGGGCGGCGAGGCCGTCGCCGCCGCCGAGGATGAGGACGCGCGCGTGCGGCCCGCCGGACAGCGCGGGGTGCACGAGGGCCTCGTGGTAGCGGCGTTCGTCGCGGCCGCCGACCCGGAGCCGGCCGTCCAGGAAGAGGTCGAGTGGCTCGCCGTCGGTGCCGCCGGCGAGGACGACCTCCTGGACGTCGGTCTGTTCGGCGACCCGGACGTCGCCCCCGTAGACGGCGTGCCGGGCGGCGCGTTCGAAGTCGTCGGCGAGCGCGGCGGCGGAGGCGAGGACACCGAGGACGACGAGGCCGACGACGAGCAGGGTCCAGCGGGCCCGGCAGGTCAGGTCGCGGCGGAAGAGGCCCAGCACCAGGGCGCCGCCCGCCACGACGTTGACCGTGCCGGTGACCAGCGCGCCCGTCAACTGGCCCAGGAACGGCAGGAGGAGGAAGGGGAAGGCGAGGCCGCCGACCAGCGCGCCCACGTAGTCCGCGGCGAACAGGTCGGCGACCGCGCCGCCCGCGTCCTGGTGGCGGATGCGCTGGATCAGCTCCATCAGCAGCGGGACTTCGGCGCCGATGAGCAGGCCGATGGCGAGGGAGAAGGCGACCAGGAGGCAGCGCGGGCCCTCGGCCCACAGCCCGCCCCAGTCGCCGGTCCAGGCGAAGACGGCGTACAGCGCCATCGCGCTGCAGCCGCCGACCAGCGCGAGGACGGTCTCGATCGCGCCGAAGCCGGCCGCCGCGTGCCAGCGCAGCCGTTTCGCACCGAGGGAGCCGATGCCCATCGCGAACACCATCACGGACAGCACGACGGAGGCCTGGGTGACCGAGTCGCCCATCAAGTACGAGGCGAACGCCACCAGTTCGAGTTCGTACACGAGGCCGCAGGCGGCGCAGACGAAGACGCACACGAGAACCAGGAACCGCCCGGTGCCGGGCCGGACGGGCAGCCGGGCGGGGCCTGTCCAGGAGGGCGGAGCGCCCGGGGGCGCGGGGGCGTGCGGTTCGATCACGTTGCGACGTTACGTCACATGCGCGGCACGCTTCGTCACCCACACGTGTGGAACTGGGGGGCAGTTGACCCCCGGCGGGTTTATGTCGGCGCGGTGTGCTCAGCGGGCCGTGCCGCCCGCACCCGCGCCCCGACCCGGGTGCGGGTGGCCACCAACTGGCCGTCCTGCGGGTAGGCGTGCCAGGTGCGCCAGTGCACCTGGCCCTCGTGGTGCTGGGCCAGCAGCGCGGTGAAAGCGTGCGGGCTGCCCGGGAAGACACCCGCGAGGCCGTGCGGATGGTCGGAGACGAGGGCCAGCAACTCCTGGGCGCGGCCCGCGAACGAGCCGGGGCCGAGCACTTCGACGCGTGCGGCGAACTCGTACTCCCAGTCGTCGACGCGCTTGGCGACGCCGAGCGGCAGCGGGGTGCTGGAGCCGGGGATGCACGCGACCGTCTCCGAACACAGGCCGCGCTCCTCCTCCAGCAGCACCTGGTGGGATGCGCCGAGCAGTCTCAACTGCAGCTTAGCGCCGGTGAGTTCCAGATCGAGGGTGGCCAGGGCCGGCAGCGGCTCGCGTCCCAGGGCCCAGGCTAGGTCGGCAGCGCGCGTATCGGTGTAGGAGGTGTTCAGGGTCGTGAGCATGGATCGGCTCCGCAAACACGCGATGAGGGGGGAGATCGGCCATGTCAGCCCAGCCGGCTCGGCCGGATGGGGAGTCTCAGGGACGTCCGAGGGGCTGCGTTGGCGATTTAGAGGGAATCATGAACAGAGGCGCCCCCACTGCATTTTTACCCAACTTCGTGGGGTTTCCATCCCTCAGGGGGCTCCACAGTTCAACTGTTCAACCATGGCGCGCGCCGGGCGCGTGGACGAGACGGCGGGCGCCCGCCGGTTGCCTTCGCCGGCGGGCGCCCGTGTGCGGCCGTATGCGGTTCCCCCGAAAGCTCAGCTGCCCCGTGTCAGCTGCCTCCGCCGCATCCGCCCCCGCCGCCGCACGACGAACCTCCGCCGCAGGAGGAACCCCCGCCGCAGGAGGAGTGGCCCCCGCAGGAGTGGTGACCGCCGTGGTGCCCCCCGTGGTGCCCGCCCGACGAACCGGAGTCGCCGCCGCCCGCCCACCAGCTGCTGCTGCCGTCGTACGAGGACGAGGACGACGACGACGAGCGGTACGACCCGGACCGGCCCCGCCGGCCCTTGCCGAGCGACACCTTGCCCTGCCGGTTGCCGGTCCGTGCGCCCGCCATGGCCGTGAGGGTCACGAACGCGGCCACGACCAGGATGAAGATGATGCCGGCGTCCATGGCGTCACCCTCCTTCCGTTCCCCCGAAGCAGCCCCCCGTGGACCGCGGTGACCGGGGAATGCCCGGCCGTCTCAGGACTCAAAGCAGAGTTGAGGAACTCCAGAGCTTGGGCGCAGGATGACCGGCATGACCTCCAGCGCACGTCCTCACCTCAACCGCCGGCTCGCCGAGTTCGGGACGACGATCTTCGCGGAGATGTCCGCGCTCGCCGTGGCGACCGGGTCGATCAACCTGGGCCAGGGCTTCCCGGACACCGACGGCCCCGCGGAGGTGCGCGAGGCGGCGGTGCGGGCGCTGCGCGAAGGCCGCGGCAACCAGTACCCGCCGGGCCCCGGCATCCCGGAGCTGCGCACCGCCATCGCCGCGCACCAGCAGCGCCGCTACGGGCTGTCGTACGACCCCGACACCGAGGTGCTGGTCACGGCGGGCGCGACGGAGGCGATCGCGGCGGCGCTGCTGGCGCTGGTCGAGCCGGGGGACGAGGTCGTGGCCCTGGAGCCGTACTACGACTCCTACGCGGCGAGCATCGCGATGGCGGGCGGCACGCGCGTACCGGTCACCCTGCGCCCGCACGACGGCTCCTTCCGCCTGGACCTGGACGAGCTGCGCGCCGCCGTCACCGACCGCACCCGGCTGCTGCTGATCAACACCCCGCACAACCCCACCGGTACGGTCCTCACGCGCGCGGAGCTGGCCGCGATCGCCGAGCTGGCGGTCGAGCGTGACCTGCTGGTGGTGACGGACGAGGTCTACGAGCACCTGGTCTTCGACGACGCCGGGCATCTGCCGCTCGCCTCCTTCCCCGGCATGCGCGAGCGCACGGTGACGATCGGCTCGGCCGGCAAGACGTTCTCCTTCACCGGCTGGAAGGTCGGCTGGGTCACGGCCACGCCGGAGCTGGTGGGCGCCGTCCGCTCGGCGAAGCAGTTCCTGACCTACGTCTCCTCGGGCCCCTTCCAGTACGCGGTCGCCGAGGCCCTGGCCCTCCCCGACTCCTACTTCGAGGAGTTCCGCCGGTCCATGCTGGCCCGCCGCGACATCCTGGCGCAGGGCCTGACGGAGGCGGGCTTCGAGGTCTTCGTGCCGGCCGGCACCTACTTCATCACCACCGACATCCGCCCCCTCGGCGAGAAGGACGGCTTCGCCTTCTGCCGCACCCTGCCCCAGCGCGCGGGCGTGGTGGCGATTCCCAACGCCGTCTTCTACGACGACCGGGAGGCCGGGGCACCGTTCGTACGGTTCGCGTTCTGCAAGCGGGAGGAGGTCCTGCGGGAAGCCGCTGAAAGGCTGCGGGCGATGTGAGGCGTTTACTCGACACAGGTGAACCCGTGACACCGTCGGCGGCCACCTGCTCGCGCTCGCGCCCCCGCACTTGCAGGGTGCAGAGGTGTGACCCATGCCAGCACCGTCCTCGCCCCGCCCGTCACCGCGACGAAGTCAGCGCAGCGCACGTCCCTGATGCGAGCCGGCGGGATCGCCGTGTGCCTCTTCCTCGGGACCCGGCTCCTCGGTGCGGCCGTGCTCGCCGTCGTCGCGCATGTCGCCGGCAAGCACCCGCTGACGCTGCTCGGCCGGTCCTGGGACTCGGTCTGGTATCTGGGCATCGCCGCGCACGGCTACGGCCACGACCTGCCCTCCCACGACCCCGGCCCGCACAGCGACCTGGCGTTCTTCCCGCTGTACCCGGCGCTGCTGCGGGCGGTGACCGCGCTGACCCCGCTCGGCGGGGGCCTCGCCGGGCTGCTGGTCTCGTGGACCGGGGCCGCGGTGGCCGCCGCCGGGATCCATGCGGTCGGCACCCGGCTGCACGGGCGGACCACCGGCATCGCGCTGGTGCTGCTGTGGGGGCTGCTGCCGCACTCGGTGGTGCTGTCGATGGCGTACACCGAGCCGGTGCTGACCGCGTTCGCGGCCTGGTCGCTGTACGCGGTGCTGGCCGGGAACTGGCTGTGGGCCGGTGCCCTCGCGGCGCTCGCGGGGCTGGCCCGGCCGAACGGGTTCACGGTCGCCGCCGCGGTGCTGGCCGCGGCCGGGGCCGAGGTGTGGCGGCGGCGCGGAAAGGTTTCCCACAGGCTGTGGACGGGCGCGGCGCTCGCCCCGGTGGGCTGGACGGCGTACGTGCTGTGGGTCGGTCGGCAGAAGGGGGATCTGCTCGGCGGCTACTTCGAGGTGCAGCGGCTGTGGGGATCGCGGTTCGACTTCGGGCGGGGCTCGCTGGACTTCGTGTGCGCGATGCTGCTGCACGGCGGCCGGTTCGTGTTCCCGGTGGCGCTGGCGCTCGTCGTGGCGGGGGCGGTGCTGTACGCGCTGCTGCTCCTGGACCGCGCTCCGCTGCCGCTGCTCGTCCACAGCGGGGCGCTGCTGCTGATCGCGCTCGGCGGGTCGGGCTTCTTCGAGTCCAAGCCGCGGTTCCTGCTGCCGGCGTTTCCGCTGCTGCTGCCGCTCGCCCGGGGGCTGGTGGGCATGGCCAGAGCCCGGCCCTGGCACGCGACCGTGCTGGTCGCGAGCCTGGCCGGGCTCAGCTGTCTCTACGGCGCGTACCTGGTGGTGTACGCGCACGAGCCGCTGTAGGCCGTGCGGCGGGGCTTACGGCCTACTCGCCGTCGCCGTCGCCCTCGTCCTCGGGCTTGTCCGCCTCGTTGACCTCCTGCTCCAGGCCGAGCTGCTCGGCGAGCCACTTGTCGAACTCGATCGCGGCCCGCACCCAGCTGACCGTGGAGGAGACGAAGTGGTTGATGTCGACGCCCGTGCCGATCAGCATCTGGGCCTCGCCGATCAGACGGACGGTGCCGTCGTCATGGGTGTGGGTGTAGACCTTGGGCCACAGGGTGCGGCGGTTCCAGTCGTCGACGGACTCCAGCAGCTGGGGCTTCTCGTCGATCGGGTGGGGGCGGTCGTAGAAGGTCCGCACCGAGAAGACAGCCTGCTCGGCCTCCCCGCGGAACATGAAATAGGTGCGGAACTGCTCCCACGGAGCCGCGAGGTCGCCTTCCTCGTCGACGACGTACTTCAGCTCCATCTGGTCGAGGAGCTGCTTCACGAGGTCCTGATCCGGGAGGACGGGGCCGGCCGGTCCCTGGGGCTGCGGCTCGGGCTGGCCCCCGAAGTTCGGAATCGAGGACGGGTCGATGCTCACCGTGTTTTTCCCTTCATGGTGGATCTGGCCATCCTCCCCCATCCGGGGAGGGGGGAGGCAAGCCCCGACGCCTGTCTGTCAGCCGTGGGCTGACATGATTCCGGCTGCCGGGCGGACGGGAGAGCAGGTGACACGGGCGGCGGGGCGCAGACGGACCAGGTGGGGGCTTGTCGCAGCGATCTTGGCACCAGTCGCGCTGATTCTGGGCGGGCTGGCCGTGATGGTGGTGGATTTCGCGACGTCGGACCACCCGATGGGCGGGGCTCCGGAGAAGGCCTCGTGCGCCGAGGCGCTCGCCTTCGGCGGGGCGAAACTGCCGGACGGGGCGTACGACGCCGAGTGCACGGTGCAGACCTGGCTGGACACCGACTATGTGGCCCGGTTCCGGATGCCGCGGGACGGTGTGCACGACTGGCTGAAGGCCACCTATCCGGACGCGCCGGAGCCGAAGGAGCAGCACTGCTACCCGGACTCCGTCGACCTGTGTCTGAACCTCAGCTTCAACGAGGGCTTCGCGCACTACGCCGGCGACGTCCCGGGCAGGTCGGACCCCGGCTTCGGCGCCGAAGCAGCGGACATCGACGTGACGTACGAGGGCCCGGACCGGGCCCTCGTACGGTTCTCGGCGTTCACCACGTGAGCGTCACAGCGTCTTCCCCGACGTCTTCCCCTCCGTCTTGCCCGTGGCCGGGCCCACCAGCAGCCCCTCGCCGAAGCGGTCGACGCGGACCGTGTCGCCGTCCTTGACCTCGCCGGAGAGGATCTCCTTGGCGAGGCGGTCGCCGATGGCCGTCTGGACGAGGCGGCGCAGCGGGCGGGCGCCGTAGGCCGGGTCCAGGCCCTCCTCCGCCAGCCAGGCCAGCGCCTCGGGCGTGACGTCCAGGGTGAGCCGGCGCTCGGCGAGCCGCCTGGCCAGCCGGGCGATCTGGAGCTGCGCGATCCGCTCCAGCTCGGGCTTGGTCAGGGCCGAGAAGACCACCAGGTCGTCGAGCCGGTTGAGGAACTCGGGCTTGAAGGACGTCCGGACCACCTCCAGGACCTGTTCCTTCTTCTCCTGCTCGCTCGTCAGCGGGTCGACCAGGAACTGGCTGCCGAGGTTGGAGGTGAGCACCAGGATGGTGTTGCGGAAGTCGACCGTACGGCCCTGGCCGTCCGTCAGCCGGCCGTCGTCCAGCACCTGGAGCAGGATGTCGAAGACCTCGGGGTGGGCCTTCTCCACCTCGTCCAGGAGGATCACGCTGTACGGACGGCGGCGCACCGCCTCGGTCAGCTGGCCGCCCTCCTCGTAGCCGACGTACCCGGGGGGTGCGCCGACCAGCCGGGCCACGCTGTGCTTCTCGCCGTACTCCGACATGTCGATGCGGACCATGGCCCGCTCGTCGTCGAAGAGGAAGTCGGCGAGCGCCTTGGCGAGTTCCGTCTTGCCGACACCGGTCGGGCCGAGGAAGAGGAAGGAGCCGGTGGGGCGGTCGGGGTCGGCAATACCGGCGCGCGAGCGTCGTACGGCGTCGCTGACCGCCCGTACGGCCTCGGTCTGGCCGATGAGCCGCTTGCCCAGCTCGTCCTCCATGCGCAGCAGTTTCTGCGTCTCGCCCTCCAGCAGGCGGCCGGCGGGGATGCCGGTCCAGGCGGCGACGACGTCGGCGATGTCGTCGGCGCCGACCTCGTCCTTCACCATCGTGTCCCTGGCGACCTCCTCCTCGGCCTCGGAGGCGGCCTCCAGCTCCTTCTCCAGCTGCGGGATCTCGCCGTAGAGCAGCTTGGCGGCGGTGTCGAAGTCGCCGTCGCGCTGGGCGCGTTCGGCCTGGCCGCGCAGGTCGTCCAGCTTCTCCTTCAGCTCACCGACCCGGTTGAGGGACTGCTTCTCCTTCTCCCAGCGGGCGGTCAGGCCGCGCAGCTCCTCCTCCTTGTCGGCGAGGTCGCGGCGCAGCTTCTCCAGGCGGGCGAGGGAGGCGGGGTCGGTCTCCTTGCCGATCGCCAGCTCCTCCATCTTCAGCCGGTCCACGGCGCGCTGGAGTTCGTCGATCTCGACGGGCGAGGAGTCGATCTCCATGCGCAGGCGGGAGGCGGACTCGTCGACGAGGTCGATGGCCTTGTCGGGGAGGAAGCGGGAGGTGATGTAGCGGTCGGAGAGGGTGGCCGCCGCCACCAGCGCCGAGTCCGCGATCTGCACCTTGTGGTGGGCCTCGTAGCGGCCCTTCAGACCGCGGAGGATCGCGATCGTGTCCTCCACCGTGGGCTCGGTGACCATCACCTGCTGGAAGCGACGCTCCAGGGCGGGGTCCTTCTCGATCCGCTCCCGGTACTCGTCCAGGGTGGTGGCGCCGACCATGCGCAGCTCGCCGCGGGCCAGCATGGGCTTGAGCATGTTGCCGGCGTCCATGGCGGAGTCGCCGCCGGCCCCCGCGCCGACGACGGTGTGCAGCTCGTCGATGAAGGTGATGATCTGCCCGTCGGAGTCCTTGATCTCGGCGAGGACGGCCTTCAGCCGCTCCTCGAACTCGCCGCGGTACTTGGCCCCGGCCACCATCGCGCCGAGGTCGAGCGCGACGAGCCGCTTGTCCTTCAGCGACTCGGGCACGTCGCCCTTGACGATCCGCTGGGCGAGCCCCTCGACCACGGCGGTCTTGCCGACGCCGGGCTCGCCGATGAGGACGGGGTTGTTCTTCGTACGGCGGCTCAGCACCTGCACGACCCGCCGGATCTCCTGGTCCCGGCCGATGACCGGGTCCAGCCGGCCCTCGCGGGCGGCGGCGGTGAAGTCGGTGCCGAACTTCTCCAGGGCCTTGTACTGGCCCTCGGGGTCGGCGGTGGTCACGCGGCGTCCTCCCCTGGCCTTCTGGAAGGCCTCCTGCAGCTTCTTCGCATCGGCGCCCTGCCTCTTGAGCACGTCCCCGGCCGCGCCGCCCTTCGCGGCGATGCCGATGAGCAGGTGCTCGGTGGACAGGTACTCGTCGCCGAGCGCCTTGGCGCGCTCGGTGGCGTCCGCGATGACGGCCAGCAGCTCGCGGTTGGGCTGCGGGGGCGCGACGGTCGATCCGGTCACGCTGGGCAGGGCGGCCAGGACCTTCTCGGCGCCCGCGCGTACGGCGGCCTGGTCGGCCTCCACGGCCGCGAGCAGGTCGGTGATGTTCTCGTTCTCCTGCCCCGCGAGCAGCGCGAGGAGCAGGTGCGCAGGCGTGAGGTCCGGGTGCCCCTCGGTCACGGCGCGGTTGCTGGCCGCGTTGATCGCGTCCCGGCTCCTGTTGGTCAGCTCGGCGTCCACGTTGTCCGTTCTCCTCTTCGGCCACTCTCCACTGCTGACTTAACCAGCGTACACAAAGTTGAGTCTATTCCGCTCAAGGCGGGCGGCAAGGCCTGCGGGGGCTAGGTTGCGGGGCATGGTGAAGCCCTCTGAGCAGTACCTGGAGTTCTGGCGGGAACGCCACCTGTGCACACTGACGACCCTGCGGCCCGACGGCAGCCCGCACGTGGTGCCGGTGGGGGTGACGTACGACGCGGAGTCCGGACTGGCCAGGGTGATCACCAACGGGACCAGCGCGAAGGTGAGACATGTGAACGCGGCCGGGTCCGGGGGCGCCCGGGTGGCGGTGTGCCAGGTGGACGGCCGGCGCTGGGCCACGCTGGAAGGGCGCGCACGGGTACGGACGGAACCGGAACGGGTCGCGGAGGCGGTGCGGCGGTACGCCGAGCGCTACGAGCGGACGCCCGGGCCGAATCCGGCACGCGTGGTGATCGAGATAGAGGTGGAACGCGCCTTGGGGAACGGCTGAGGCAGCCGAAAACTTTCAGCCACCCTGGCAGCGGTCTCATACGCGAAATAGCGGTGAATATCCACAAAAAACTGCAGCGGCGTCACCGTGTTCAGGTCACGGTGACGCCGCTGCGGGGGGAAGCACCTGAGCGATCTTTTACGACGGGGGAATCGCGTCAGGCACTGCGGGGGGTGGCTGAGATGGTGCTGAGCTCCTGGTCCGTCGGCTCGGCGAGCCGGTGGTCCCGCTGGTCGAGGTTCACAAAGATCATTCCGTACCGGATGGCACACCGCACCGGCTGGGGCGCGCCGCGCGGCTTGCGCAGGCACCGGTACGCCCGCACGTCCTCGTCGTCGTCCCGGGTGACGACGACCGGCTCCCCGAACACGGTCACCATCAACGAGTCACCACTGTGGGGGATGGCGGTGACCAGGTCGATGAAGTGCCAGCCGGAGCGGTAGGCCGTGGCCATTTCGCGACGGAAGGAGCGGTCGTCGGGTGGAGTGGTCATGACTGCACGATCCAGCTGCTGTCGCTGGGGGCGACCCACGAACTGTCCTTGGGAGCGACCCATGAACTGTCACCCGGCACATCGGACGCCGCGATCACCCAACTGCTGTCACCGGAACCGGCAGCAGCGGTGAGCCAGCTGCTGTCCTGCGCGACATCACTCTTCGTCCCCGCGTGGCCGGTCAGCGCCCCGAAGGCCAATACGGCGGAGAAGGCGGCGACAAGCGCCGAGCGAAGCATTTTCTTACGCATAGTCGGCTTCGTCCTCATGTGAAGGTCACCTCTCCCCCGTCCGAATACGACGATGGCCCATTCCGGCACGTCATGGCCACACAAACGATGCATCATGTTCCTGCACGTTCAGGACCCTGGGGGGTGGAGATTTGGCGATAAATGAGACTAAGCGGACACATCCCCACGGGCTGACCGACCTGTGCGAGGAAGGGCGCCGCCTTTACGGGAACGCTCTCCGGACGGGACGCCTAGCCCGTGCGGATGCGGAACCGGCGCCGTGTTTGATGGAGTTCGCCCTTCTCCATCCCGACCCCGACGACCCGAACTGGCTGCGTCCGGTGCCGCCGTCGATCGCCCTGGCCCAGCGGCTCACCCCCATCGAGCAAGAGATCACACACCGCAGACGGCAGTCGATCGAACTGGCCGATGCATTCGAGCCGTTCATGAGCATCAGTGCCCAGCCCACGGCCACCACTCACTCGATCACCGTGCTGGAGGGCATCGACCGGATCAATGCAGCGCTCGATCTGGCCACCACCCAGTGCCAGACCGAGATGCTCACCGTCCAGCCGAGCCGCCGACGGCTCGAACACACCCTCACCAAGGCGCTGGAACGCGACAGGCCGCTGATCGAACGCGGCTGCCGCATACGCACCCTCTACCAGCATCCGGCCCGCTACAGCCCCGAGACGCTGGCGTACGTGGCCCAGTTCACCGACGGCAAGGTGGAGTACCGCACCATCGACGAACTCGTCGAGCGGCTGATCATCTGCGACGAGACCGTGGCCTTCATCCCGACCCGCGACGACGGGGAGATCGCCCTCGAACTCCGGCATCCGGGTCTCGTCCGCTATCTGATCAAGGTCTTCGAGTTCATGTGGACCCGCGCGGTCCCGCTGAGCGCCGGCGCCCCCTACGAAACCGCCCCCGACGGCATCCCGGAGATCCAGCACTCCATCGCCAAGCTCCTGGTGGAGGGTCACGTGGACGAGGCCATAGCCCGCCGCCTCGGGATGAACGTCCGCACCTGCCGGGCCCACATCGCCAAGCTGGCCTCAGCCCTCGGCAGCGGCAGCCGCGCCCAGCTCGGCTTTCTCATCGCGCAGTCCGGACTGCTGGACAAGGACACCTCATCGGGTGGTGAGCGGTGACGGGCGAGCGTGAAGGACCTACCAGCCGTGCGGAGGCGGTTCCCTGAGCCCGGCTCGGCTGTCTCATCGCACGCTCGGGGACTCCTGGTCAGGAGCCGTGAGCGCGCCGGCCGGCGGACCGGGGCTGCGGTGGCCGTCCAGGCCGACCTGGGCGATCCGGACGCCCAGTTGGGTGCGGCTGGCCGCACCGAGGGTCTCCGACAGGCGTGCGATGTGGGCGCGGCAGGTGCGCACGCTGATGCCGAGCCGCTCGGCGATCACCGCGTCCTGGTGGCCCTCGGCGAGCAGCGCGGCGATGGACTGCTCGCGGTGCGAGATGCCCTCGATGCCGGTGTCGGGGAGGGGGGCGGTGAGCGGGATGGCGAGCCGCCAGAGGCGTTCGAAGACCGTGACCAGGTATTCGACCAGGGCCGGGTGGCGCAGTTCCAGGGCCATCGTGCGGTCGGTGTTGGCGGGGATGAAGGCCACCGTGCGGTCGAAGAGGATCAGACGGTCGATCACCTCGTCCAGGGTGCGGGCCTCGACCGTGTCGCCCATCAGCTCCAGGTAGTTGAGCAGCCCCTGCCCGTGCCGGGCCACGTGCGTGTACAGGTCGCGCATGCGCACGCCCCGGCCGCGCAGCGCCAGCGCCCGGTGCAGCCCCTCGGTCAGCTCGGCCTCCCGGCGGATGCCGCCGGGCTGCACGGTGAGCACCTCCGTCGTGCACGCCTCGGTCGCCTCGTCCATCGCGGCCTGGATCCGGGACAGCCCGTCCAGCACCCGGATCGCGCTGCCCTCGGCCGGTGCGGCCAGGGTGCCCAGCTGCCGTCCGAGGCCCGCGTACCACTCGAAGGCGGCCACCGCCGAGCCCACCCGCCGCTGGCTCTCACTGACCTCGTCGTAGACCCCGCGCAGCAGCCTGGTCATGACCTCCTGCGGGGAGGTCGGCACCAGCCAGTCCATGTCGTCGGGGTCCGGGTGCAGCAGCGCCAGCTCCAGCAGGCAGGGCACCGTTTCGGCATCGGTGCGCGGCACCCGCCCGCGGCGTACGGCACGGGAATACACCCGGTCCCCGGCCGCGCACAGTCGGTCGGCGCCGTGTGGATGCTCCTCCGCCCCACGCCCGGCCATCGCCCATTTCACCCCCGGTGTGCTGCCACTTCCGCAGCGCAACTATGCGCGGCGTCGACCGGGTCCGCAACACGGCTCCGCCCAACAGGCCCACCGTAAAACGCGGTTATGTCCGGTTATCGGCCAGGCCCCGCCCCTCGCATTGCACCAAGATGGCGGCCCATCACACCCGCGGGGGCGGCGTGACGCTACTTCAGGCCGATCACCGCGCAGGCCGCCTTGTACTTGGGGGTGCAGATGTCGTCCACCGAGTAGATGCCGTCCGCGACGACCGTGGACTTGATGGTGTGCTTGGTCAGGGCGGTCGGCTGGATCAGCTTGGCCGGGATGTTCTTGGCGGTGGGGCTGTCGACCTTGTCCTGGGTGAGCGCGTCGAACTGGATGTCCTTGCCCTGGACCTTGGCGACGGCCATCTGCGCCGCGGCATCGGCCTCGTCCGGGTAGGCCTTGTAGACGCTCATGTACTGCTCGCCGGCCACGATCCGCTGGACCGCGTCGAGTTCGGCGTCCTGGCCGGTGACCGGGGGCAGGTTCGTGACGCCGGCCGCCTTGAGAGCCTTGATGACACCGCCCGCCATGCCGTCGTTGGCGGCGTAGACACCGGCGATGTTGTTCTTGCCGATCGCGCTGATGGCCCTGGCCATCTCGGTGTCGGCGAGCTCCGGCTTCCAGTCCGTGGTGTCGTACGACTCCGCGATCGTCACCTTGCCGTTCAGCTCGGAGAGCGCGCCCTGCTTGAACTGCTTGGCGTTCGGGTCGGTGGGCGAGCCGTTCACCATGACGATCTTGTCGGAGATGCCGGTGTTCGGCCCGAGGGCCTCCAGCAGGGTGCGGCCCTGCACCTCGCCGACGAGCTCGTTGTCGAAGGAGACGTAGGCGTCGATCGGGCCCTCGGCGAGACGGTCGTAGGCGATGACCGGGATGCCCGCGTCCTTGGCCTTCTTCACCCCGGCGGCGACGGCGTGCGAGTCGACGGCGTCGAGCAGGATGATGTCGACCTTGTCGTCGATCATCTTCTGCAGCTGCGAGGCCTGCCGGGAGGCGTCCGCGTCGGCGTTGTCGTACTCGACCTTGCCCCGCTTCCCGGTGAGTTCGGCGACCTTGTCCCTGATGATGGGGTAGTCGAACTTGTCGTAGCGGGTGTTCGCCTTCTCCGGCAGCAGCAGGCCCACCGTCATGTCGTTGCCCTTGCTCGGGCTCGCGTTCGCGCCGCCCCCCGTCGCGTCCAGCACGCCGCATCCGGCGAGCGAGAGGGTCATCGTGGATGCGGCCACGGATATGGCGATACGACGCATTCGGGGGCTCACTTCAGGTGCGTTCCGGACGTAGGGCAGCTATACGACCCAGGTGTCTGAAAAGACAACGCGGCGGCCACACCCGGCGTCAAGCGGAACTACTTAACGAGTCCGCAACATCACGCTCAGCTGACGCCGTGAAGGGTGAACGGAATCCCCTCCAAACACTCTTTACGGACCCTTCACCCAAGGGGCGTTCAGGAGACGGCAAAGGAGACGGCAAGAGAATCGATTCGGTCAGACGACCGAACAGACTCAGCCATTCGCATCCGCATCCGCCTTCGCATCCATGCGGCCCGGTCCGCCGGAGCCACAGGCCGCCACGATCTCCTCCAGGTCCGCGACCGCCGCCGCCACGCCCTCGGTGAGCAGGACCGCCGCGGGGTTGAGCAGGACCTCGTCGACCCCGGCGGCCCCGTACCCGGCCGGCGCCGCCGCGATCTCCTCCGGGCTGCCGACCACGACGACCCCGGCACGCAGCAGTGCGGACGCCGGGTCGGACCCGCCGACGTCCACGCCCGCCCGGCGCAGCATGTCGGCCTAGCGCGGGGCGCCGAGATGGTCCTGGGCGGCGAGGCGGGCCAGCCGGCGCGGGTCGCGGCCCGGACGGCGGACCGCCACGTGCACGGCGGTCGCGATCCGCGGGGGCACGGCCCGTCCCGCCGCGGCGGCTCCTTCCGCCAACGCCGGTACGAGGGTGTTCCTCAGGTAGCCGGACGGGGTCATCCAGGTGATCGCCACGTCCGCGGTCGCGCCCGCCGTGCGGGCCATCGCGGGCCGCAGCACCCCGGCGCCGACCTCCACCGGAGCGTGCGGGCCCGCCGGCAGCCGGGCGGCCACCCTGATCAGTGCGGTGGCCGCCGGGGCGGGCCCGGCTGCACACCCGGGACACGTTCATGCCAGCCGGCGACCCGGCCCCACGATGAGTTCAAGGGTGGGCAAAGACCAGTACAACCAACCTCCTTGTCCGCGAGTCGTGATCATCGCCAGCCGTATGCCGCCTCCCGACTCGACGAGAGAACCGAATGAACCCAGCCAGACGCGCGACCTCGACAGCCGTCGTGCTCGCGAGCACCGGCGCTCTGCTGAGCGCGGTCGCCGCCCCCGCGTCCGCCGCGACCTCGTGCACCTCGCCGGTGTACCAGCGGACGTTCTACGCGAACACCACGTTCTCCGGCACGCCGAAGAAGACGGACTGCGACAGCGCCGTCGACCGGACCTGGAGCGGCGCCCCCGCCACCGGCCTGCCGAAGGACGCCTTCGGCGTCCGCTGGACCGTCACCCGCGACTTCGGCTCCGGCGGCCCCTTCTCCTTCGCCGCGACCGCCCAGGACGGCATCCGGGTCTACCTCGACGGCACCCGGAAGATCGACCTGTGGAAGAACGTCTCCACCACACAGAAGAAAACGGTCAACGTCACCGTCCCCTCCGGCAAGCACACCCTCCGCATCGACTACGTCAACTGGACCGGCACCGCCGTCGTCTCCTTCGCGTATCTGCCGCGGCTCTCGGCCACCGTCGACACGGTCAAGCCCCTCGTGCCGACGGGGACTTCGGTCTCCTACGACGCCACGACCGGCAGGGCGAAGCTCACCTGGGCCGCCAACAAGGAGATGGACCTCGCGGGGTACCGCGTCTACCGGCGTCTGAAGGGCACGTCGTTCGGCGCCACACCCCTCGCGACGACCACCTCGGCGTCGTACACCGACGGCAGCCTCCCGCAGTCGGGCGCGACCTACTCCTACGAGGTCCGCGCCTACGACCGCGCCGGCAACGAGTCGGCGGGTACGACGGACCAGCCCGTGACCACCGTCGACCGCACCGCACCCGCCGTGCCCACCGGCGTGAGAGGCAGCAGCGGCGGCGACGGCGTGAGCCTCGTGTGGAACGCGCCCGCGGACGCGGCCTCGTACCGCGTCTACCGCGCCACGAGCGCCGACGGCGCCTACACCCGCATCGCCACCACCGGCCGGCCGTCCCACCTCGACACGTCCGGCAGCGAGGGCGCGCGGTACTACTACCGCGTCACGGCCGTCGACGCCGCCGGCAACGAGTCCGGACGGTCGGACACGGTCAGCGGGGTGCACCTGGACCGGACCCCGCCGTCCGCGGTCACCGGGCTGACGGTCACCCCCACCGGGTACGGCTTCCACCTTCGGTGGGACGCCGACCCGACACCGGACCTCGCCCGGTACGTCGTCTACGCCGGTGAACTCCTCGGCGACGACGAGGAGAAGGTCTGCTCGGCCCACCAGGTGGAGTGGCTGGGCACCGGCACCACCTCGTACGACTACCCCACCCTCCCGGACGGCGAGGAGCGCTGCCTGTTCGTCGACGCGGTGGACGACGACTGGAACTCCCACTACGAGCAGACCCGTTCGCCGGCCATCGTGGTCGCGACCGAGCAGGACACCACGCCGAGCGTGCCGACCCCGGAGGGCTCGCCGCTCGACGTGGACGCCTCCGCGGGACAGGGAGTCGTCGGGCTGAACTGGAACACGGTGGCCGATGCCACCGGCTACCAGGTCTACCGCTGGAACGCGGACACACAGGCCTACGAGAAACTGGCGGCCACCACACAGCCGTCCTACGAGGACACCGGCGCCGCGCCCGGCACCACCCACTACTACTGGGTGACGGCCCTGCACGCGGACGGCACCGAGTCGGCGCCCGGGGCGGCCCACGCGGTCCTCGCCCCCTGAGCACGGCGAGAGGGGCCCGGAACCCGGGCCCCTCTCGCCTCGCCTGCGGATCAGTCCTGCTGCTGCCGCTTCGGCCGCCACACCACCAGCGCGCTGGTCTGCTGGACCTCCTGGTACGGAACCAGGTCGCGGCGGTAGGAGGCGTGGACGGCGGCCTCGCGCTGCTGCATCGCGGCCGCCGCGCCGTCCAGGGCCGCCTGCAGCTCCGCGACGCGGGACTGCAGGGCGGCGACCTGGTTCTCCAGTTCGATGATGCGCTTGATGCCGGCCAGGTTGATGCCCTCGTCCTGCGACAACTGCTGCACCTGGCGGAGCAGTTCGATGTCGCGGGCCGAGTAACGGCGGCCCCGGCCCGCGGTGCGGTCCGGGGAGACCAGTCCCAGCCGGTCGTACTGGCGCAGCGTCTGCGGGTGGAGTCCGGAGAGCTGGGCCGCCACCGAGATGACGTAGACCGGGGTCTCCTCGGTCAGTTCATACGGGTTACGTCGACGGCCGTCCATCTCTCTCAGTCTCCCTTCGCCGCCTCGAACAGCTCCGCCCGCGGGTCCTCGCCCGCGGTCGCCTCGCGATACGCCTCCAGCGCGTCACGAGCCTTCCCCGACAGGTCGTTGGGAACACGCACCTCCACGGTGACCAGGAGGTCGCCGCGGGTGCCGTCCTTGCGGACCGCGCCCTTGCCGCGGGCGCGCATGGTGCGGCCGTTGGGCGTGCCGGGCGGCAGTTTCAGGGTGACGGGCGGGCCGCCCAGGGTGGGGACCCTCACCTCACCGCCGAGCGCGGCCTCGGTGAAGGTCACAGGGACGGTCACCGTGAGGTTGTCGTCCTTGCGCCCGAACACCGGGTGCTCGCCGACGTGCACGACCACGTACAGGTCGCCCGCCGGTCCGCCCCGCTCGCCGGGCGCGCCCTTGCCGCGCAGCCGGATGCGCTGACCGTCGGTCACACCGGCCGGGATGCGCACCTGCATCGTGCGCGAGGACTTCGCACGGCCGCTGCCCTTGCACTCCATGCAGGGGTGCTCGGCGATCAGCCCGCGGCCCTTGCAGTCGGGGCAGGGGTCGGTGAGCGAGAAGCCGCCGCCCGAGCCCCGCGCCACCTGCCCGGTGCCGACGCAGGTCGGGCACACACGCGGTGTGCCGTTCTTGTCGCCGGTGCCGGAACAGGCCTTGCAGGGCGCCTGGGAGGACATCCGCAGCGGCACCGTGGCGCCCTCGATGGCCTCCGTGAAGCTCAGGGTGACCTCGGTGTCGATGTCCTGGCCGCGCCGGGGCTGGGTGCGGGTGCCCGTGGCTCCGCCGCGGTTGAACAGGCCCCCGAAGACGTCACCGAGTCCGCCGCCGAAGCCGCCGGAACCCCCGCTCTGGGCGCCGCCTCCGAAGAGGTCGCCCAGGTCGAAGTTGAAGGAGCCGCCGGCGCCCGGCCCGGGGCGGAAGCCGCCGTTGCCGAACAGGGCGCGTGCCTCGTCGTACTCCTTGCGCTTCTTGGGGTCGCCGAGTATGTCGTTCGCCTCGGAGATCTCCTTGAAGCGCTCCTCGGCCTTGGCGTTGCCCTTGTTGGCGTCCGGGTGGAACTCGCGGGCGAGCTTCCGGTACGCCTTCTTGATCTCGGCCTCGGTGGCGTCCTTGGGGACGCCGAGGACCTTGTAGTAGTCCTTCTCGATGAAGTCCTTGGTGCTCATCCTCGACGCCCCTCCTTCCTGTCTGCGGTGATTACGTCAGCCCTCTTCCGGGCCACCGTTCTCCTTGTCGTCGGCGGAGCCGGCCTGCTTCGCCTCGGTGTTCTCCTCGGCGCCCTCGGCCTTGACGGTCTGCGCGCCGGGCTGCGGCTCGGCGACGGCCACCCGCGCGGGGCGGATGGTGCGCTCGCCGATGCGATACCCGGGCTGCAGGATCGCCACGCAGGTCGTCTCGGTGACGTCCGGCGCGTAGGAGTGCATCAGGGCCTCGTGGATGGTCGGGTCGAAGGGCTCGCCCTCCTTGCCGAACTGCTGCAGGCCCATCTTGGCCGCGACGGTCTCCAGCGACTCGGCCACCGACTTGAAGCCGCCGACCAGCTCGCCGTGCTCCCGCGCGCGGCCGATGTCGTCGAGCACGGGCAGCAGCTCGGTCAGGAGGTTCGCGATGGCGATCTCCTTGACCGCGATGCGGTCCCGGTCGACCCGGCGGCGGTAGTTCTGGTACTCGGCCTGGAGGCGCTGCAGGTCCGCCGTGCGCTCGCCGAGCGCCGTGCGCACCTGGTCCAGCTGGGCCACCAGGCCCACGCTCTCGTTTCCGTCCCCGGCCGGGGCCGCCCCCTCCTCGGGGGCGGCCTTCGGCTCGGCGTCGTCGGGGGTGGCGCCGGAGGGGACGTCGGGCTTCTCCTCGAAGCCCGGGGTCTCCTCCGTCACGCGGCACCGTCCTTGCGCTCGTCGTCCACGATCTCGGCGTCGACGACGTCGTCGTCAGCGGCCTTGCCGCCCTGGGCGGCACCCTCCGGACCGCCGGCGGCCTGCGCGCCCTGGGCGTCGGCGTACATGGCCTGGCCCAGCTTCTGCGAGACGGCCGCGACCTTCTCGGTGGCGGTGCGGATCTCGGCGGTGTCCTCGCCCTTGAGCTTCTCCTTCAGCTCGGCGACGGCCTCCTCGACCTCGGTCTTGATCTCGCCCGGGACCTTGTCCTCGTTGTCCTTGAGGAACTTCTCGGTCTGGTAGACGAGCTGCTCGCCCTGGTTGCGGGTCTCGGCGGCCTCGCGGCGGCGGTGGTCCTCCTCCGCGTACTGCTCGGCCTCCTGGCGCATGCGGTCGACCTCGTCCTTCGGCAGCGAGGAGCCGCCGGTGACGGTCATCTTCTGCTCCTTGCCCGTGCCCAGGTCCTTGGCGGTCACGTGCATGATGCCGTTGGCGTCGATGTCGAAGGACACCTCGATCTGCGGGACACCACGCGGCGCCGGCGGCAGACCGGTCAGCTCGAACATGCCGAGCTTCTTGTTGTACGCCGCGATCTCGCGCTCGCCCTGGTAGACCTGGATCTGCACGGACGGCTGGTTGTCCTCGGCCGTGGTGAAGATCTCCGAGCGCTTGGTCGGGATCGTGGTGTTGCGCTCGATCAGCTTGGTCATGATGCCGCCCTTGGTCTCGATACCGAGGGACAGCGGGGTGACGTCGAGCAGCAGGACGTCCTTGACCTCGCCCTTGAGGACACCGGCCTGGAGCGAGGCGCCGATGGCGACGACCTCGTCCGGGTTCACACCCTTGTTGGCCTCCTTGCCGCCGGTCAGCTCCTTGACGAGCTCGGCGACGGCGGGCATGCGGGTGGAGCCACCGACGAGGACGACGTGGTCGATCTCGTTGATGGAGATGCCGGCGTCCTTGATGACGTTGTGGAACGGCGTCTTGCAGCGCTCCAGCAGGTCGGCCGTCAGCTGCTGGAACTGGGCGCGGGTGAGCTTCTCGTCCAGGTGCAGCGGGCCCTCGGCGGACGCGGTGATGTACGGCAGGTTGATCGAGGTCTCGGTGGAGGAGGACAGCTCGATCTTGGCCTTCTCGGCGGCCTCACGCAGGCGCTGCAGGGCCATCTTGTCCTTGGCGAGGTCCACGCCGTGACCGGACTTGAACTGCTGCACCAGGTAGTCGACGACGCGCTGGTCCCAGTCGTCACCACCGAGGTGGTTGTCACCGTTGGTGGCCTTCACCTCGACGACGCCGTCGCCGATCTCCAGCAGGGACACGTCGAAGGTGCCGCCGCCGAGGTCGAAGACGAGGATCGTCTGGTCGTCCTTGTCGAGGCCGTACGCCAGCGCGGCGGCGGTCGGCTCGTTGACGATGCGCAGGACGTTCAGACCGGCGATCTCACCGGCCTCCTTCGTCGCCTGACGCTCCGAGTCGTTGAAGTACGCCGGGACGGTGATGACCGCGTCGGTCACCTTCTCGCCCAGGTAGGCCTCGGCGTCCCGCTTCAGCTTCTGCAGGATGAACGCGGAGATCTGCTGCGGGTTGAAGTCCTTGCCGTCGAGCTGGATCTTCCAGTCGGTGCCCATGTGGCGCTTCACCGAGCGGATGGTCCGGTCCACGTTCGTGACCGCCTGGCGCTTGGCGACCTCGCCGACGAGCACCTCACCGTTCTTGGCGAAGGCGACGACGGACGGCGTGGTCCTGGCGCCCTCGGCGTTGGTGATGACGGTGGGCTCGCCGCCCTCCAGAACGCTGACGACGGAGTTAGTCGTGCCCAGGTCGATGCCGACCGCACGTGCCATGGTTGATTCCTCCAGCTGACTTGAGTGGAACGGACTCAAGTGTGCATGACGCCCGGCGATGGGTCAACAGACCTGAGTCGGCAAGACTCAAGTCTTATCCGTTCCTTACACGCAACTGGCCTCTGACCTGCGTCGATTCCGTGCGCCGAGGCGACTGGACAGGCATGCGAAGGAGGACGAGCACCACCAGCAGCGCCGTTCCGGCCACCCAGAGCACGGCCCCCTCCCCCGTCCATCCGGTGTGCACGAGCACCCCGACGAGTACCGAGGAGAAGGAGCCGGCACCCAGCAGCACGACCGAGCCCGGCGGGGTGAGCCCGAGCGGCCGCATCCGGTGCGCGAGGTGGTCGGGGCCGCGCCGCAGCAGCGGACGCCGGGCCAGCCCCCGGGCGAGGACCACGAGGACCGCGTCGGCGATCGCCACCGCGCCGAGGCAGAACATCACCGCCGCGCTCGGCACCAGGTCGTAGCCCGCGCGCGTGAAGACGAGGGACGACGACAGCAGGAACCCGGTGAACAGCGAGCCGCAGGCGCCCATTCCGATCCGCGCGGGGTGCCAGTTGTGCATCAGGAAGCCGGTGAGGGCGGCGGCGAACACGCTCAGCAGGACGGCGAGCCCGTCCATCAGCTCGGCGGCGGCGCAGGCCCCGGCCCCGAAGGCGGTGACGACCCCGACGGTGCCGGCCAGCCCGTCCGCGTGGTCGAGCCCCTTGAAGGCCAGGGAGGCCACGACGATCCACACCAGCGCGAGCAGCCCGCCCAGGACGCCCGTCGCGTCGTACGGCACCACACACGCCGCCGCCACGGCCGTACCGGCGACGAGCACCCGCGCGCGCAGCCGCCACACGTCCGCGACCAGCCCCAGCGCGGCGACCGAGCAGGCGGCGACCAGCAGGCGGACGACCCCGTCGCCGAGCGGGGCGACCCGGGTCCACTGCCCCATCCAGGTGACCAGGCAGGTGACGACCACCACGGCGAGCCCGCCGAGCAGCGGCAGCCGCCGCTGCCGGCGCCGGTCGACGATGCCGGCCCGCAGCGCGGGGACCCTGAGCAGCGCCGCGAGGACGGCGGCGAGGAACAGGGCTGCGGTGGCGGCGGCGATCCCGTAGAGCACGGCTCTAAGGTAGGGGCGAATGTAGCAATTCGGTACGAATAACACGATCCGATGACCCGTGGGATGATGCGCATCACCCCGCGCCCGGCTGCATCCCGCAGGAAGATGGGGGTAGTCTCAGACGGACTGCATAAGTTACCGCTTAGTAATGTAGCCCGTAAGTCGCTCAGCCAGTTCGAGGCCGCCTCAGGAGCCCCAATGCAACTCGCCGCGATCATCGTGTCGCTGGTCCTGATCGTGGTCGGCGTGGCACTGTTCGGCCGCGCCCTCCTCCAGATCTACAACTTCATGAGGCTGGGCCAGTCGGTGCCGGCCGGCACGCGGACCAACGACCCAGCACAGCGCACCCTCACCGTGGTCAGGGAGTTCCTCGGCCACACACGGATGAACCGCTGGGGCGTCGTCGGTGTGGCGCACTGGTTCGTGGCAGTGGGGTTCTTCTCGCTGCTGCTGACGATCGTCAACGCGATCGGGCAGCTGTTCAAGGCGGACTGGATCCTGCCGGTCATCGGCGACTGGGCGCCGTACAACGTCTTCGTCGAGTTCCTCGGCACCATGACGGCGCTCGGCATCCTGGTGCTGATCGTCATCCGCCAGCTGAGCCACCCGCGCAAGCCGGGCCGCAAGTCCCGCTTCGCGGGCTCCAACTTCGGCCAGGCGTACTTCGTCGAGGCCGTCATCCTCATCGTCGGCGTCTGCATCTTCATGCTGCACGCGCTGGAGGGCGCCCAGCACCACGTGGACGGCTACGAGGCCTCCTTCTTCATCTCGTACCCGGTCGTGGCGTGGCTGAAGGGCCTGAGCGTCGGCACGCTGCAGAACCTCACCTACTTCTTCGCCGGCCTGAAGATCGCGACCTCGTTCATCTGGATGATCACGGTCGCCCTGAAGACGGACATGGGTGTGGCCTGGCACCGCTTCCTGGCGTTCCCGAACATCTTCTTCAAGCGCAACGCCACCGGTGAGACCTCCCTGGGTGCCCTGCTGCCGATGACCAGCGGCGGCAAGCCGATCGACTTCACCGACCCCGGCGAGGACGACGTCTTCGGTGTCTCCCAGGTCGAGCAGTTCTCCTGGAAGGGCCTGCTGGACTTCTCCACCTGCACCGAGTGCGGCCGCTGCCAGTCGCAGTGCCCGGCCTGGAACACCGGCAAGCCGCTCTCCCCGAAGCTGCTGATCATGTCCCTGCGGGACCACGCGCACGCCAAGGCGCCGTACCTGCTGGCCGGCGGCGGCAAGACCATGGAGGGCGAGGAGAAGGCGTCCGAGGAGGCCCTCAAGGACGTCCCCGCCGCCGCGCTCGCCGAGGCCGAGCGCCCGCTGATCGGCACCGCCGAGGAGAACGGCGTCATCGACCCGGACGTCCTGTGGTCCTGCACCACCTGCGGCGCCTGCGTCGAGCAGTGCCCGGTGGACATCGAGCACGTCGACCACATCGTCGACATGCGCCGCTACCAGGTGATGATCGAGTCCGCGTTCCCGTCCGAGGCGGGCACGATGCTCAAGAACCTGGAGAAGAAGGGCAACCCCTGGGGCCTGGCCAAGAAGCAGCGCCTGGAGTGGACCAAGGAGGTCGACTTCGAGGTCCCGGTCGTCGGCAAGGACATCGAGGACCTCACCGAGATCGAGTACCTGTACTGGGTCGGCTGCGCCGGCGCCCTGGAGGACCGCGCCAAGAAGACCACCAAGGCCTTCGCCGAACTCCTCCACATCGCGGGCGTCAAGTTCGCGATCATGGGCGGCGACGAGAAGTGCACCGGTGACTCCGCCCGCCGCCTCGGCAACGAGCCCCTGTTCCAGGAGCTCGGCATGGAGAACGTGGCGGCCCTCAACATGGCCTTCGGCGAGGACGAGGACGATCCCTCGACGGTGAAGCCGAAGTCCGCGAAGAAGATCGTCGCCACCTGCCCGCACTGCCTCAACACGCTCGGCAACGAGTACCCGCAGCTCGGCGGCGACTACGAGGTCATCCACCACACCCAGCTGCTGCAGCACCTGGTGGACGAGGGCAAGCTGATCCCGGTCACCCCCGTCGAGGGCATCATCACCTACCACGACCCGTGCTACCTGGGCCGCCACAACAAGATCTACACGCCCCCGCGCGAGATCATCGGCAAGGTCCCGGGCCTGCGCAACGAGGAGATGCACCGCCACAAGGAGCGCGGCTTCTGCTGCGGCGCCGGTGGTGCCCGGATGTGGATGGAGGAGCGGATCGGCAAGCGCATCAACAACGAGCGCGTCGACGAGGCCCTCTCCCTCAACCCGGACATCGTCTCCACCGCCTGCCCGTTCTGCCTGGTCATGCTGACCGACTCGGTCAACGGCAAGAAGAACGACGGCAAGGCGAAGGAGTCCATCCAGGTCGTGGACGTCGCCCAGCTGCTCCTCGACTCCGTCAGGACGCCGGTCGACCCGGCGGGCGAGCCGGAGCCCGAGAGCGAGCCGGAGCCCGAGCCGGTGAAGTAACCCCCGGCTCTCCCGCGTACGGCGCCCCCTGCTGCACACAGGCAGGGGGCGCCGTCGTTCACATGTTCCCGTTCAGATACGCCACTACGGCCGGCACCCGGCGGTCGGTCTCCTCGGAGGCGCTGATGCCGAGCTTGGCGTCGGGTCGGGGAGGGCTGCGCGGTGGCGGAGCCCGCCGAGATCGCGGCGTCGGTCGCCGAGATCACGGCGGGCGAGAAGACGGGTGGTGCGTACGTGCTGCAGGCGGGCCGCGCCCCTGAGCCGGTGGCCTTCCCGCAGCTGGACCTCGCCCGCACGAACGCCTGAAGGCGCCTGTCAGCGCCTGTCAGTGCCCGGCGCTACGCGCTCTTCGGTCCCGCCTGCTGGACCACCTCGAAGGACCACAGGGTGGAGCCGGAGGCCGCCGGCTTCGGCCGTTCGCCCTCCGCGCCGCCCTGGTGCGCGGCCTTCATCGGACCCTCCATCCACGCCTGGAACGACTCCTCGTCCCGCCAGCGTGTGTACACGAGGTACGTGTCGGTGCCCTCGACGGGCCGCAGCAGCTCGAACCACTCGAACCCGTCGGAGTTCTCCACCGCGTGGGCCCGCGACGCGAACCGCTTCTCCAGCACCTCCCGCTGCTCGGCGGGCACGGTCAGCACATTGATCTTCACTACGCTCATGGCCCCCATCCTGGCCCAACCCGGCGCGTCCGGCCCGGGGAGGGGTGTCATCGCGCGCCGAACACGCGGCGGCACCCCGCCCGCGGGCCGGTGGGCAAGTGCCGCTCCGCGGGGGCTGGTCGCGCGGTTCCCCGGGGCAAACCCTGAAGACCCCCTGGTCGAGTCGCTGACGGTCCCTTAGGGGATGTCACAGGTCGGCCGCAAAGCCGGGCCCGGACGCCCGGGCCCGGCACGTCACCCTCCGGGACCAGGTACGTTCGATGACGTGGCTGGATTCAGGATCGGACGCGGGGGCCGGGACAACCGCACCCCCCAAGGACAGCAGGCGCCGCAGGGACCGTCGTACGGCCGGACCGGACCGCAGCACGGACAGCCCGCGGGGCCGTCGTACGGGCAGCCCTCGGGGCCCTCGTACGGCTACCCGCAGGCGCCGCGGCGGCCGTACCCGGAGCAGCCGGGGCAGCAGCCGTCGTACCCGCAGCAGGGACAGCCGTACGGGCAACAGGGCCAGGCGTACGGCCGACAGGGCCAGGCGTACGGACACCCGGGCCCTGCCGACGACGGGCCGGAGTACTTCGGTGACGACGGCGGCTACCCCGGCGGCGGCGCTTCCGGCCACGACCCGTACGCGGCCAACAACCCGGGCCACACCCAGGCGTTCTCGATCGACGAGGCCGCCGGCTACACCCAGGGCGCGACCTACCAGGCCGGCTCGGCCGCCGCGCCCGCCGCCCCGCTCGGCCCGCCCCTGCACTGGAAGGACCTGCTGAAGGGGATCATCCTCTCCCCCGGCCAGACCTTCCTGCGCATGCGGGACTACACCATGTGGGTCCCGGCGCTCATCACCACGTTCCTCTACGGCCTGCTGGCCGTCTTCGGTTTCGACGGCGCCCGCAAGGACGCGATCACCGCCACGCTCTCCAACGCGGTGCCGATCGTGCTGATAACGGCGGTCGTGATGGTGCTCGGCCTGTTCATCCTGGGCGTGGTCACCCACACGCTGGCCCGCCAGCTCGGCGGCGACGGCGCCTGGCAGCCGACGGTCGGTCTGTCCATGCTGATCACGGCCCTCACGGACGCGCCCCGCCTGGTCTTCGCCATGTTCTTCGGCGGCAATGCCGGCTTCGTCCAGCTCCTCGGCTGGGCCACCTGGATCGGCGCGGGCGCCCTGCTGACACTGATGGTCTCCCGCTCCCACGACCTGCCCTGGCCGAAGGCGCTGGGCGCGTCGGCGATCCAGCTGATCGCGCTGCTGTCGATCGTGAAGCTCGGCACGTTCTGACCGATCTGGTCATTCGCGCACACGAAGGGCCCCCGGCACAGCCAAGCAGCCGGGGGCCCTTTGCGTATGCGCAGCGCCCTACGTCCTACGCCCTACGCCCTAGGCGTCGAGCACCTGTCCGGCCCGCTTCACGACGGGCGGCTCGACGCTCCACGGAAAGTTGATCCACTCATCGGTCCGCTTCCAGACGTACTCGCATTTCACGAGGGAGTGGGACTTCTCATAGATCACCGCGGAGCGCACCTCGGCGACGGTGTCGAGGCAGAAGTCGCGTACGAGCTTCAGCGTCTTGCCGGTGTCGGCGACGTCGTCGGTGATCAGCACCTTCTTGTCGGAGAAGTCGATCACGTTGGGGACGGGCGCGAGCATGACCGGCATCTCGAGCGTCGTCCCCACCCCGGTGTAGAACTCGACGTTCACCAGGTGGATGTTCTTGCAGTCCAGGGCGTAGGCGAGCCCGCCGGCGACGAACACACCGCCCCGCGCGATGCTGAGCACGATGTCCGGCTCGTACCCGTCATCGGCGATGGTCTGCGCGAGCTCGCGGATGGCGGCGCCGAACCGGTCGTAGGTCAGATTCTCCCGGACATCACTCATGCCTGTGGCCGCCCTCACACCTGGGTCCGATGGAAATTGACGTAGGACCGCGAGGCGGTCGGCCCGCGCTGCCCCTGGTACCGGGAGCCGTAGCGCTCGCTGCCGTACGGGGACTCGGCGGGCGAGGTCAGCCGGAACATGCACAGCTGGCCGATCTTCATCCCGGGCCAGAGCTTGATCGGCAGCGTGGCGAGGTTCGACAGCTCAAGGGTGACGTGTCCGCTGAAGCCGGGGTCGATGAACCCGGCGGTGGAGTGCGTGACCAGCCCCAGCCGCCCGAGCGAACTCTTCCCCTCGAGCCGGGAAGCGAGATCATCAGGCAGCGTGATGACCTCGTACGTGGAGGCGAGCACGAACTCCCCGGGGTGCAGGATGAACGGCTCGTCGCCCTCCGGCTCCACCAGCCGTGTCAGATCGGCCTGCTCGACGGCGGGGTCGATGTGCGGGTAGCGGTGGTTCTCGAACACCCGGAAGTACCGGTCCAGCCGCACGTCGATGCTCGACGGCTGCACCATGGATTCGTCGTAGGGATCGATCCGTACCCGCCCGGCGTCGATCTCGGCCCGGATGTCCTTGTCTGAGAGAAGCACGTAGCGAGGATACGCAAGGCGCGCGGAGCCGTGACAATCGTGACGACTCCGCGCGCCTGTGTTACCGCGCGACTACTGCGGGTCGCTGCAGCTGCTCCTACTGCCTGCTCCTACTGCCTGCTCCTACTGCCTGCTCCTACCGCTACCCCCTACCGCTGCTCCTACCGCTGCTTCTCCAGGGCGACCGGCACCACACTGCGGAGCCGGGCGCACCGGGGACACCTCATGAGCCGGCGGGGGCCGAGCCGATCGGCCTGCTGCATCGGGAACGAAGCGGTGCTGAAGACGTGGCCGTCCGCGCAGCGGACGACGGTGCGTTCCATCAAGTCCCTTAAGTCCCTTCCCCAAGAGCTTCGTCGGGCGTACCACCCTGACGACGAAAGCCACATTACGGGATCAAAGAGACGACTCTCCAGGCGGCACTCCGGCCCCACCCGGGCCCTCCCCAAGCCTTCACCGTACGCCCCAACTCCCCCCACCCGCAGCCGGATCCCACCCCAGAAACAGACTCAGACCCCGAGGGCCTCGGCACCAGGGGTCTGCGATGATGTACAGTGAGCAACGCCCGGACGCCAGCTCCCTCTGCGGGGTCACGTCCGTACTTACGCGGGTGTAGTTTAATGGTAGAACATCAGCTTCCCAAGCTGAGAGCGCGAGTTCGATTCTCGTCACCCGCTCTTCTTGAAGCCCCAGGCCAGCGGTCTGGGGCTTTGTCGTTGTCGGGCTACGCCGAGTCGGCCGACTCCGGTATCCCGCTCTCCTCCCATGCCCGGTGTCAGAGAGGTGGGGCAGAGTGACGGGGATGACACCCGCCCCGCATCCGCCCGGGGCGGGCGAAGCTCCACGGAGAGGGTGGTATGCCGAAGATCCCGAAAGGGCGGCGCGTAGGACAGGCCGCCGTGAACGCGCTGCGCGCTCTACTCGAAGAGCACGACCACATCGTTCAGGAGATATCCGGGCAGAACGACTTCAGCGAGGACTTCTACGTCACCTTCGCCGACGATGGCGAGATCACCAGCGACACGATCAAGGTCCAGGTGAAGGGCGGGGGCAGCTGGCGCCGGGGCAACGGCTACGCGGTGCCTGTCGACCACCACAGCGACACCTGGGCGGACGGGAACATCCCCGTCTACTGCGTGGTGTAGGACCCGGACACCACAAAACTGCACTGGGCGAACGCCACCCAACAGCTACGGCGGTCCGGTCCGTTCAATCCGCCACGCTTCATCGGTGTCAGCCCGAACGCGGTGCTGAACGACACCACCATGGCGTCCTTCGTCACTCAGGCCCGCCGCTACGTCGGACGCTACCGAGGCCGACAGGCCGTCCTCACCCACCTCGGTGAGATGTCCCGAGTCGATTTCGCGCCGGAAGACCACGTCCTGCACTTCGTCAACGGCTACGACGAAGACCTCATCTTCTGGAAACGCCCGGGGGACGCGCTGGCAACGCTGCTGCTCAGCGCCCGCGACTGGGAGCCGTATCTGGTCAGCCTGGAGTCCCTGATGCGCTCCGAGATCCCGCCTCCGGAGGACCCGAACAGCGGCGGTCCCGTGCGCGAATGGGGCGACGTCGACCTGCCGACCGCCGAAGACCTGGAGCTGAGCCGAACCGAAGTCATGTGGGTGGCCTCATGCTTCCTCTCCGCCCGGCAGGCCGACGAAGGACCTGAGGACGACCTCGTCACACCCGTCGAGTGCGAAGGGTGCCCGAGCTGCACAGGCGAGGAGCTCGAGGAACACGGCAACGTCGCGGCGGACGTGCTCCACGCATACGTCCTCGCCCGCATCATCGACAGAATCGAGGCTGAGCCCGACCTCCTGCAGCGCTCGATCCTGGCCCTGCGCGAGGACGGTGAACTCCCACCGGGGGTCGTCGCCGAACTCGGCCCCCTCGAAAGCGAGCCACGTGTCGTCCGCCAGGTGAACAAACTCGGCCGGGCAACGGTGACGACGATGGACGACATCGAACCAGAGGCATTCCGGCTTGCCGTCCACTACCTCATCCACCGTATCTACATCGGCGGCCCCTCACGCCCCCTCGACGAACAGATCAGGATCGTCTGGCGCATCCCTGAGCAGGAGTCCACGGTGCCGAACCGTTCCGAGAAGAGCCTTGGGTGATGCAGCGCCGGCCTCAATGCACCGTCTTCACGACCGCTGGGCCCCAAGCGGCGAATCCTGAACTCAATCCCGCGCATCGATAGGGATATAATCGATGGCGGAGTTGATATCCAAGGAGGTGTATTCGATGAGCCGAACTGTGATCGACCTCGACGACCAGCTGGTAGCGGACGTGGCAAAGGCGCTCGGGACCAGTACTAAGAAGGAGACGGTGAACACCGCGCTGCGCGAGGTGCTGGAGAACCGGCGGCGCGCTCTGGCACTTACCCGCCTGCGGGCGTCGGCCGAAGAGGGCGCCTTCGACCTGGACCTCTTCCAGGACAAGAGGAACTACCGCCGGTGAACGCCGCGCAATTCCTGATCGACACCAGCGCGCTCGCGCGCCTGCTGCGCGGCGACGCCGAGCAGTACGGATGGGACCAAGCGGCAGCCGCCGGGCTCATCGCCACCTGTCCCATCACCGAGCTGGAGTTCTTCTACAGCGCACGCTCCGCCGCCGACCGTACACAAGGCATCGAGGACATGCGCCTACTCTTCGGCTGGGTGCCGGTCGACGACCGCGCCTACGACCGCGCCTGGCAAGTCCAGGAGATTCTCACCCAACGGGGACAGCACCGCAGCGCCGGAGCCGTCGACCTAGTGGTGGCCGCCACGGCCGAGCTGCAGGGACTGACCCTCCTGCACCGCGACCGGGACTTCGAGTGCATCGCCGCCGTCACCGGCCAGGCGCTCCAGTGGTACGGCCCAGAAGCTGGCAAGTGAGTCAAGGGGCCGAGCGCCGGCTGTTCCGACGGGGGAAATCGCGGACATCGGCCTTGCGGCGGAGACGGGCTTCACCTGAAGATCTGTGCACGCGCGAAGGCGCTCCCTGACTGGGCCCCTGACCGAGCCCAGCCGAGCAGGTGCCGTTCGTACACGTGCTCTACCCCCCGGTCATCGCGACCCGTGCCCACAGCGTGCCCGTAAGAGCGGACAACCACGGTCAGCAGCGGTACGACCCGACCCGCACGACCACCCGAGCACAGGGCATCTGTGCACGTCAGAGCCATATGACCCGCCCAAGCGCCGTCGCTTCCCAAGCTGAGAGCGCGAGTTCGATTCTCGTCACCCGCTCCAGATTGAAGCCCCAGGTCAGCGGCCTGGGGCTTGTCCATTTTCAGGGACTCTTCGGAGACCTCCGCACCGCCAGTACCTGACTGGGCGTGCGAGAAATGTCAGCCTGGCGGCAGGGGCTCGTCTCGGCTCCTGCCGGAGCTCGGCTCACCCTCGCGCAGTCGTCCGCAGTGCGGCTTCCGTCAGCGCGGTCGCCGTGTGCACCGCGCTGGCGATGGCGTCGTCGGGGCCGAGGCCGCACAGGTCGGTGAGGGAGAAGAGGGCTTCTGCACTGACGACCACGGCGAGGTCCCGCTTGAGTTGGGCGAGGGCTTCCGGATCCGTGACCCCCAGTGTGTGCTCCAGGGGGAGGAGCGCGAAGTCGATCAGCCCAAAGCGGACCCCGGGCCTGGCGGTCGCCGTCTCCGGGCGGGTGATGGTGGCCGCGATCATGGCGCGCACCGCTCCCTGCCGGAGGAGTATGCCGCGCAGCAGGAACTCGCAGGCGAAGGCGATCCGTTCGACGGGGTCGGTGGAGTCCGCGACCGGTGCGAGCGCCTCGGCGGGGGGCGGCCAGGCGCCGGCCAGGGCCTCGCTGATCAGCGAGGGGAGGTCGGGGAAGTAGCGGTAGGCGGTGGCCTCGGAGACCAGGGCCGCGCGCGCGATGGCGGGCATGGTCACCTCGCCACCCGTGCCGATGAGTTCGCGGGCGGCTTCGACGATCGCCGTACGGGTGCGCTTCTTCTGATTGCTGCGGCCGGTCTCCGTATGCGTCGTCGCCACCGGTACGTCCCCTTTCTTGTCCGTCCATCCGCCGTCACCTTATCACTGACTGCTCTCGTCGTGAGAGTTCACTTGCACGACGAGGCCCAACCCTCTAATCTCCTTCGTGAGAGCTGACTCTCACGAAGGAGATGACGATGACCGCGGTTTCCGTGGTAGGCCCGGACGACGGCGAGACGATCCGTCTGGGGCCGGCACAGATCCGCATCCTTGAGGACGGCAGCACCACCGGGCACCGTCTCGGCATGGCCGAGATCACCCTCCCCCCGCACACCGAAGGGCCGCCGCAGCACCGTCACGCCCAGCACGACGAGGGCTTCTACGTGGTCTCCGGCACCGTGCACTTCACCGTCGGGGAGACGACACATGTCGCACCGGCCGGCACCCTCGCGATGGTCCCGCCCGGTGCCCCGCACACCTTCGCCAACCTCGGCGACGAACCGGCGGTGATGCTCAACACCTTCACGCCCGACCTGTACGTGCAGTACTTCCGCGACCTGCGGGACATGATCGCCGGCGGCCGGGAGCTGACCCCGCAGGCGACCGTCCAGGTGATGGGCCGGTACGCCACCGTGCCGGCGACCGACTACGTATGACGGCCGCATCAGCAGTCCCCGTCAACCCGCGCCGCTGACAACCGACTTGGAGATTTCCATGACCAGCACCGCCCGCACGATCACCCTCACCCTCGACTCCGGCGACATCGACCTGAGCTTCACCGTCGACGAGCGGGGCAAGGGTCACCCCTTCCTGCTCCTGCACGGCGGCGGCGGTCCGCAGACCGTCGCGGGGTTCGCCGGGCTCCTCGCCCAGCAACGGCCGGCGCGGGTCGTCACCCCCGTCCACCCCGGCTTCGGCGGGACCGCCCGGCCCGACTGGCTGACCGACGTGCCCACCCTCGCCCAGGTCTACGTACGACTGCTGGAGGAACTCGGCCTGGAGGACGTCACCGTCGTCGGCAACTCCATAGGCGGCTGGATCGCCGCCGAAACAGCCCTGCTCGGCAGTGACCGGATCAGCAGCGTCGTCCTCGTCAACGCCGCCGGCATCCATGTCCCCGGCCACCCGGTCGCCGACCCCTTTTCCCTGGCTCTGGCCCGTAATCGGTGGTAACCAAGGGTGACGGGCGCCGTTGGTGTGGTGTGCGAGATGTCAATGAGCTTGTGGCTGTGGTGTTTTCGGG